>CAWUOE010000624.1:0-2211 GCA_963923355.1 uncultured Gemmataceae bacterium
CCGCGTAGCCCAATCGCCACCCGCTCATCGAATAGGACTTGCTGAAGGTGTAGCAGGCGACCGTACGATCCCGAAGGGATGGGACCTGCAACGGGGAGACGTGCGCCCCCTTCCAAACCATGTGGCAGTAAGGTTCATCGGAAAACAGGGCGATGTCGGTGCCTTCCAGCGCCCGCCCCAAGTCCTCCAGGTCATGGCGTGTGGCCACGCCGCCGGTGGGATTGTGCGGAGAATTGAGGAAAACGGCGCGCGCCTTGGGACGCATCGCAAACTGACGGACCGAGGCGATGTCGGGTCGGAAGTCGTTTTCCTGCCGCAAGGGTGAGAGGACCATGCTGCCCCCCCGCCGCGCGATGTTGGGTGGGTAGGTGGGGAAATGCGGTGTGAAAACCAACACCTCATCACCCTGATCCAGGAACGCCTCGCAGAAAAGTTGCTCAAAGATTTTGGCGCCCGAACCCACCACCACCTCTTCCGCGGAAACCTGTGTTTGAAGCTCGTGGGTGAGGAAACGGGCAATCACCTGACGGAAGGAAGGCAAACCCGGGGAGGGACAGTAATGGGTCATACCCTTCTGGATGCCGAGAACACCCTCGCGCAGGGCGCTGGCGGTGGAGGGGAACGGACTGTCCCCGATCTGCAATTCAATGACCTGTTTACCGTTGGCTTTCAGGCTTTTCGCCAAGGCGAGCACATCAAACGCGGTTTCCGTCACCAGGGTCTGGGCGAAGGAACTCATGCGGGGGACGGGCATCGGCGGGTCTCCCTTCCGGAATGGCTTTGGTGGGGAACCTGGGCGCCCTACTGTTTGGCGGCAATCGTCTGGGTGAGGGGTCGGATCACGCCCGGAACAATATGTTTGTCGATCAGCTCCACGGCCTCGGCGCGCTGTTCATGGTAGGACTGACCAAAATCGCGCGAAAGATTGCGGCTCCAGTATTGCCTCAGCGTGAAATAAACGGTGATGGGCAGATCGGCATACTGGCCAGTGCGGACCATGAACGGGGTGGTCCGGGTTTCGACGCTCATGCGGCACTGCTTGCGACAGGCATCATCGAGTGTGAGCAGGATGGCAGGTTCATAGCCCAGCACTTTCGAGCCGGGCATGTTGAAAAGTCCCTCGAGGGGACCTGACAGACCCAACGCCTCGGCGACCACCTCGTCGTGGTTGCCCTGGTAGGAAAAATCAAAACAGAAAGTAACATCCAGCGCATCGACATCCAGCGGATTGATGTCGATGTAAAAGGGAGCCACTTCCATCAATTTGGCATGGAAGGAATCAGCAGCCTCCAAGTCGGGGGGATTCACAAAGCCGGCATTGAGCCGTTTCTGGTCGAGGCTGACCCAACGGAAGGACCCCTGCTCGCGGTCCTCCTCCAAGTGGTGCTCCCCGGATTCCTTCCGCTCCAAGTCCATCAGCATCGGAAACGGCTTGCGAAGGTTTTCGAAAAAATGCAGAACCGTTTCGCGTGACCAGTTCTGGTCCAGCTTGAAATTAATGTGGCTGTAGATCGAGAAATCATCGCACAGTGCGCTGTACGGCGTCATCAGGGGCTCCCCATCCATCCGGGGGCCTGTGTTCCCCCCGCATCCATCCGATCCCATTGTACCGGCTTATTGTGGATGGCGGGTTCATCCCACGGAAAACGACAAGGCCGCTCCGGCTACAGCGGAACGGCCTTTTTTTTTCGCAATCCAGGGCGGGGCCAGGTCAGCCAGCTTTGGAAAGGAGGTCCAGTTCGGGGACATTGAGGTTGCTGTGGTGCAGCCAGCGGCCGGAATCCGGAGCACCATGCCACCTTTGCAGTGAAATGGTGGTAACATGATCGCGCTCCTCGTCATCGAGGCCATCCCTGAAGGATTCAGCAAGGCCGCCCCTGACCTGCTGGCAGGACAAACCGATGAAGAGCAGACGGTCGGGCCGATCATCGAACACAGCGACCGCGCGCCAACCCTGAGCCTTGGCTTCCGTTTGGTAAATCATGGTGACCCTCCCTGGTCATTGGTGCCTGTCATGCCCGGATGATCCTTACCCGGGGCGATGTGGGCAATAGAGTGCCTTGGAATGGGGAACGGCGTCAAGATTTCAGCTGGAAAATCTTTTACCGGGCGGTTTTTTCGACCTATTTGGCCATAAAAAAACCAAGCGGCCCGTGTTTGGGCCGCTTGGCATTTCATTGGATCAAACCGACGGCTCAGGAGTCGCCGTAA
>CAWUOE010000625.1:0-2199 GCA_963923355.1 uncultured Gemmataceae bacterium
GGCAACTTCTTCAACCTGCCCGAAGGTGCCACCACCACCTTGGAAGGGGTGACCTACCAGATCAGCTATGTCGGCGGTGATGGCAATGATGTGGTCCTGACGGCGGTGCGCGATGTCCCGCCCCCAAGCGGCCCGCAGGTGGCCGCACCGTTCAGCTTGGCGGCCGGCAGCACCGTGGCCAGCCTGGGTGATGGCCGCATCGGCATCTGGTCCGCCACCGGTGAATACCAGGCGATCTACCCGTTCCCCGGTTACACCGGGCCGCTGAATGTGAACACGGTCAACCGCGCCGGCGGCCAGAACGCCGATACCGTCGTGGTGGCCGTGGCTGGCCGCAGTTCGCCCCATGTGCTGACCATCGATTCAGCCACGGGCCGCGTGGCCAGCAGCGTCTACGCGTTTGATCCCAAGTTCCTGGGCGGCGTGACGGTGGCCGGCGGCATCACCCGTATCAATGGCCAGATCACCTCGGTGCTGCTGTGCGGTGCCGGCAGCGGGTCCGAGCCTTCGGTTAGCGTGTTCGATGCCGTCACCGGCGAGTCGAAGGGAGCATTCTACGCCTTCTCCACCCAGTACAAGGGCGGCGTGCGCGTGGCCCTGTCCGAGGCGGGCGCCGACGGCGTCAGCTACGCCATCGTCGGCTCGACCATCAACAGCCATGTGGTGGCCTTCGACCTGAACAACTATTACGACTCGATCCTGAGCTTCTACACCTTCCCCGATTCGCAAACCCCCAACGGCGTGTATGTCGCCTCGGGCGACATGGACGGTGATGGCAAAAACGATGTCGTGGTGGGTGCCGGGCAGGGGGCGGCTTCGCCGCAGGTTTCCATCTTCGAGATGGACGGCCGGCAGAAGAAATCCTTCAACGCCTTCGCTCCGGGCTTCCAGGGCGGTGTACGGGTGGGAGTGGCCGACTTCAACCACGACGGCGCTCTGGACATCCTCGCCGCCTCCGGCGTCGGTGCCCGCGGCACGATGAATGTCTTCGATTACGGTTCCCTGGACCTGATCGACGCGATGTTCATCTCCGACAGCACCCAGGGCACCGATGTGGCCAGCAACTTCAGCCGGGGCAATTCCCAGTCCGCCTAACCATTTCCCCATCTGCTTACCTCCGGTGATTCCAACCGCGGAATCACCGGAGGGTCCAACAAAATCGATCATCTGTTCCGGGCTTCTTTCCCCGGATGATCCGTCCTTTCCAAACTCTGGCAAAACCCATGTAAAACCTGCTATCATCTGCATCTATGTCTTGGCTAAAAAGATCCTGTTCCTGCTCCCTTGATTCACCGGCCGGATCTGCGAATCCCATGCGTCCTGTTTGTCTGGTTTGGATGGTCGCCTTGCCGCTTCTGGCACCCGCCTGCGCGCGGCGCGATCCGGTAGCCTCTGCACCAGCTCCGGCGCCACCTCCCGTCCGGGTGGCCAAGGTCGTCCGGGCGGACATGCCATGGGTGGTCGAGACGGTCGGCACCGCCAGGCCCTCAGTGTCGGTCCAGGTGCGGGCCCGGGTCGATGGCATGATCCGAAAGGTCCACTTCAAGGAAGGTGGCGAGGTCAAGGAGGGGCAACTCCTGTTCGAGATCGATAGCGAGGCCTTTGAGTCCACCCTCAAGGAGGCCGAAGCCACCCTCGCTTCCTCCCTCGGCCAGGAAAAGCTCACCCTCATCGAGAAGGACCGCGCCGAGAAACTGACCAAGGCGGGAGCCTCCCCCGTGGAGGTTTTCGACAAGGCCCGGGCAAATCACGACAACTCCGTTTCCGCCGTGGCCAGGGACAGGGCTCGGCTGAATGTCGCCCGCCTCAACCTCAGCTACTGCAAGGTCACGGCCCCCATCGCCGGCATAGCCGGCAAGCTGGAGACCGATGGCGGCAGCCTGACCCGCGGTTTCGATCCCCGGCCCGTTGTCAGCATCAATCAGTCCAAACCCGTCTATGTCGAGTTCGCCCTGCCCGAGCGGCTGTTGCCTCAGGTGCGCCGGGCCGCCGCCGGGCCCGACCCGTTCCTTGTGAAGGTTCGCAAATCTGGCCAGGCCGAACCCCTGTCCGGCCGGGTGAACTTCATCGACAACCAGGTCGACCCTGCCACCGGTACCATCACCCTGCGGGCCGAGTTCCCCAACACCGATTCGGCCATCTGGCCCGGCGAGTTCTTCGAGGTGGCGGCCACGCTGTCCATCGACCGGCGCGTCCTCA
>CAWUOE010000626.1:0-2199 GCA_963923355.1 uncultured Gemmataceae bacterium
CCCAAAAAGCCGAACCACGCCTTCAGCGACGGCTCATCCATCCCGTGCTTGCGGGCCAGTCCCGCCACATCCACCTCGCCGCGGGAAGTCAGCGCCTCCTCGGCAGCCGCCAGCGCCTTCGGGGTCAGTGCCAACAGCCGGTCACGCCGCGCTAGCCGCTCCTCCACAAAAGCGCGCAGCTCCCCAAGCGGAATCGCCTTCTGCCCAGGAATACTCACCCGAGCGTTCGCCCAAACCACCAGGTCCCCTTCCGGCCCGTCCCCAGCATCCCCAGCCGAAAGGTACAGGGTCTGTCCCGCCCCGCCCGTTCCCGCCGGAATCTCCACGCGCACCTGCTGCGTGGCAGCCGTGGCCGGAAAACCACCCGTCGTGGGCATGCTTTTCCAACTGGCGGTGTTCTCGTTCATCGGCCCCGCGTCGCCGGTCTTCAGCGTGGTGTACTGCGGCGGCACCATCCACGGCTTCATGTGCCCCACGCTCTGGAAGCGCGTGAGCGCCTGCTGCCACGGAATGATCAGGCCCGCCAGCTTCGCCGCCGTGTCCGGCCCGCCCGCCTTCCACACCGGCCGGATCTGGTCCAGCAGCCACGAGGGCCGGTCCCCTTCCAGGGCTTCCAGCAGCGCCCGGGCGTAACGCGGGTTCAGCTTCGCTTCGCCCGCCATCGCCTCCAGGTTGGCCGTGCCCGCCTTCCGCTGGTCGCGAAAGCGCACCAGCAGCTCCAGGTACTGCTTCAGGGGCAACCGGCCCCCGTCATTGGTCTGGAAGATGATCCCCTGCAGGTTGACCTGGCTGGCCCCCTCGGACGATGAATGCCTCGCATAGATCGCGCGGATATCCGCCAGAATCTCGTTGGCCCAGTCCTGCCGCATGGTGGACGGGGAAAAACGGATCCCGTCAGGCAAAAGCACCGCGTGCTTGGCAACTTCCGCCGCCGCATCCAGATAGCGGTCCATCAGCGCCGGCGACATCGCCAGCGCACCCCCCGCGTTGGTGAAACCCTCCCCGGCAGCCCCATCGGCCGGAAACTGCTTGGCAGGCTTCAGGTCTACCCCCAGCAGGTCCTTCAGCGTGTAGGTGTAGCTGGCGTTGTCCAGCCGCCGCAGCACCACGCGCCCCGGGTCCCCGGCGCGCTCCCGTGCCAGGTCATCCAGCAATCGGCCCACCCACGCGCGAAACTGATCCTTGGCCACCTTGTCCGGCTGTTTCGATCCGGCCGGCGGCATCTCGTTGGTGTCCAGTTGCTCGGCCACGCGCCGCCAGGCCGAGGCATCCAGCCCCACCTTGTCCGCCCCGGCCAAACGCTCCAGGTCAAACTCCCCTTCATGCTTGGCCGTGCTGTGACACCGCAGGCAATACGCCTTCAAAAACGGCGCCGCACCGCTCTCAAACTGCGCCCGCGCCCCCGGTCCGGCGACAGGCGCCTGCGCCCGCAGGCCCGCAGCCAGGAAAAAGGCAAATACAAGGGCGAAAAAGGCCGGGCGCATGGGCGGAAAACTCCGTCAGGTGGGATCCCAAGTTTAACCGGACAAAGAGCTCCGAACAAGCCTTCAGACCACCCGGGCAATCCGGTGCTATCATGCGTTTCAGGTCGGTTGCGAAGCCATCGGAGATGCCAACATGGGAAGGATTTCAAGGCTGGTAACGCTGGGCGCCTGGGCCGGTTTGGCCGGCTTGGGCCTCGGCGCGGAAAACACCCTCACCCCCGCCGAGCAGAAGGCCGGGTGGAAGCTGCTGTTCGACGGCAACTCCCCAGCGGCCTTCCGCAACTTCAAGAAGGACGGCCTCAACCCCCTGTGGAAGGTGACCGACGGCGCGCTCGTCCGCTCCGGCAACGGCGCCGGCGACATCATCACCCGCGACCAGTTCGGCAACTTCGAGCTCCTGCTTGACTTCAAGATCAGCAAGGGCGGCAACAGCGGCCTCATGTTCAAGGTCACCGAGGACGCCGCACAGCCCTGGCACACCGGCCCCGAGGTGCAGATCCAGGACAATGTCGATGGCCATGATCCGCAAAAGGCCGGCTGGCTCTACCAGCTCTACCAGACCGGCAACAACCCCATGACCCAGAAGCCGCTCGATACCACCCGCCCCGCCGGCGAGTGGAACCAGGTGCGCCTCCTCGTCTGCGAGGACCGCGCCGAGCTGTTCATGAACGGCTACCACTACTGGACCTGCAAGATCGGCGACAAGGCCTGGAAC
>CAWUOE010000627.1:0-2186 GCA_963923355.1 uncultured Gemmataceae bacterium
AGGGTCAGCAAATTGCCCGGCAAATGGGATGGAGGATCAGGCCACCCGGGTGGATTGGCGTTCGGATCGCACAAAGCGAGGGCCCGCAGCATCGCCCGTTCGTTTTCACCCGAACCGCCTTGGGATTGGTAGAAGCCCGGCTCCGGGCCGGCCACCGCCAGGCCCAGCCAGCGATCGGACCCGCGCAACCACACACGCACGATACCCGCCGCCAAACGCAGCATCCGCTCCCAGTCCGCCTGATCAGAAGCCGACCATTGACCCGCAACCAAGCCCGGGTCCACCAGAATCAACAACGCCTGACGGCCCGGGGCCTCATGCTCACGGACCATGGGCTGGCCCAGGCGTGCCGAGGTTCGCCAGTGGATCAGTCGGCTGGAGTCTCCAGCCCTCCATGGGCGCAGGCCGTGAAATTCCCCCATGCTGGACGGGCGCACGCGGTTGGCCCGTGTCTCCAGTTCCTGCCGTGCTTGTTTGCGCTCCAGAAACCGCAGCATTCCAACGGTGTGCACCTTGCCTGCGGCGGGAACCACCAGTGCCCGTTGTCCGCGGCAAAGGTCACGGGCACACCGGACCAAACCAAAAGGGTACGAGGTGGCAACCAGCAGGGGGGGCAATTCCATCCAACCGCGTCGCGCGGGTTGTACTTCCAATCGCAACTGGCAGGGCTGGCCACTGGTCATCCGACCCGGCAAACCAACCCAATCCTCCGAGCCCTTCAGGTAAAAATGAACATCCGAAGAGGCTGGATTCTCCGACCAGACCTGGAAGGCAACCAAACCGGGCTCACCCGCCACCAGATCACCATCCTCCGTGACCCTCGCCTCCAAACGCTTCAGCGGAATCCCGTTGAGGAGGATGTTCACCAGGAAAGCGGCGACCAGAATTGCCGAAAGGAGAAGGAGGGGTGGAATACCCTTGGCGAGGCCCAGCATCATGAGGAACAGGGCGACGAGCAGCCAAACCACCCCAGCCCGCTCCGGCCACCGTGCCAGCACCCCGCACCTCCGGAATCTTTTTTGTTAGCTTTGGCCGAAATTCCTCAGACCGGTACAGCCACCTTTTCCATCATCCGCGCCAGCAAGGCCTCGGCCTGCATTCCATGGTCAGGCCCGTGGGAATGGCGCAGAAGCAAGCGATGCGCCAGAACAGGGCCAGCCAAGCGTTTGATGTCATCAGGGATCACAAATTTACGATTTTCCAACAGGGCGCTGGCCTGCGCGGCCCGGTAGAGAGCCAGGGCGGCGCGGGTGCTCGCCCCGACACGCACCTCGGGATGCCGTCGCGTGGCTTCCACGGCATCCAACAGGTAGTCAGCCATGGCTTTGTCAAAACGCACCGCGCGGGTTTCCGACTGGAGGGCCACCAAGATTTCGGGACTCAGGACCGGCTCCAGCCCTTCCACCGGTTCCCCGGTCCGATGCCCCTCGAGTATGGCCCGCTCGGCCTCCCTGTCGGGATAACCCATGTGCAGGCGTACCAGAAAGCGATCCAGTTGGCTTTCGGGCAGGGGGTAGGTACCCTCAAATTCGGTCGGGTTTTGGGTGGCCAGCACGCAGAAGGTTTGGCCCAACGAGTGGGTTTTTCCATCCACGGAAACCTGACGGTCGGCCATCGCCTCCAGCAGTGAAGACTGGGTTCTCGGGCTGGCCCGGTTGATCTCGTCGGCGAGGATGAACTGGGCGAAAATCGGTCCGGGCTTGAAGACAAATTCCCCAGAGCCCTCCATGAGGACACTGGTCCCAAGCAAATCGGAGGGCAGCAAATCGGGTGTGAACTGAATGCGGTGGAAGGTGCCACCAACCACCCTGGCCAAAGCCTGGGCCAAAAGGGTTTTACCGGTTCCCGGCACATCCTCGAGGAGGAGGTGCCCTTCAGCCAGCAGGCAAATGAAGGCGAGGCGTACCAATTCAGGTTTGCCCAGATAAACAGTATTCACCCGATCAACCGCCTGCAGCAGCAGCGCCTGGTGCTCGGCATGACCGCTTTTGATTCTGATTTCGCTTGGGGACGCAGTTGAAGGTAAGGCGGGGGAAACGGCGGCCATGGGATGGCAGGCTCCGGAACGGCCGGGAGTTACCGGGACGATTATTTCAGTATTTTCTCATTTTAGTGATATCCAGCGGTTCAAGGCCGGCCTTTTTCCCCATTTTTGCGGTTTTTCAGCGGCAAACACCCCCCGACCC
>CAWUOE010000628.1:0-2186 GCA_963923355.1 uncultured Gemmataceae bacterium
AGCAGGTCTCCGCCCTTGTCGAAGGGGGAGTGGATATCCTCCTTCCGGAGACCACATTTGACACTTTGGTTTTGAAGGCCTGCCTGTACGCGATCCAGCGGTTTTTTGACAGGGGGGGCAAGCGCGTCCCCGTGATGATCTCGGGCACTATTTTTGACAACGGGAGGACCCTTTCCGCCCAGCCTGTCGAATCGTTCGCCCTGTCGGTGGAGCATTTTCCCGCCTTGTCCATCGGCCTCAACTGCGCGGTGGGGGTGGAACAGATGCGCCCCCATATCGAGAAACTTGCCCAGTGGACCCATCTGCCGGTCAGTTGCTACCCCAATGCGGGCATGCCAGACGGCTTTGGCGGTTTCACGGGAAGCATCGACCAGACCGCTGCCGCCCTCGGTGAATTCGCCTCCAACGGTTGGCTGAATTTTGTCGGTGGCTGCTGCGGAACCACGCCCGACTGGATTCGTGCAATCGGCAAGGCGGTTGAAGGCATCGCCCCCCGAAGGTTGGGGGCCCCGGAGCGCAAGACTGCCTACTGCGGGACGGAGCCCCTGGTGCTGCGTCCGGAAAACCCGTTCATCAACATCGGTGAAAGGAACAATATTTCCGGGTCACGGAAATTCGCGCGTCTGGTTCGCGAGGGCAAATTTGAGGAATCGATCCAGATTGCCCGCGACCAGGTTGAAAACGGGGCTAATATCCTCGACATCAACATGGATGACGGACTGATCGATGGCGTGCAGGCCATGACCAGGTTCGTCAACCTGGCAGCGGCGGAACCGGCCGTTGCCAAGGTTCCCCTGATGATCGACAGCTCGCGCTTTGAGATCCTCCTGGCCGGCTTGAAATGCCACCAGGGCAAGGCGATCGTCAACTCCATTTCCCTGAAGGAAGGGGAGAAGGCGTTCCTCGACCAGGCCGCGGAGATCCGCAGGCTTGGCGCGTCGGTGGTGGTGATGGCCTTCGACGAGCAGGGGCAGGCGGTGACCGCCTCCGAAAAGGTCCGTATCTGCTCCAGGGCCTACCACCTGTTGACCGAGAAAGTTGGCTTCCCGCCGACCGACATCATCTTCGACACCAACATTCTCACCGTGGCCACCGGCATGCGGGAGCATGACAACTACGCCGTTGAATTCTTCGAGGCTGTCCGTCGGCTGAAGGAACTGTTCCCCCTGGCCCGGACCTCCGGAGGGGTCAGCAACGTCTCCTTCTCCTTCCGGGGCCCCGAGTTCGAGCAGGTGCGCGAGGCCATGAACTCTGCGTTCCTGTACCACGCCATCCAGTCCGGCCTGGACATGGGCATCGTCAATGCCGGTCAACTCCAGGTGTATGCCGACATCGAACCCGAGTTGCGCGAACGGGTGGAGGATGTCCTGCTGAACCGGAGGGAGGACGCGACCGACCGCCTGGTGGAGTTCGCCAAAACCCTGGGCAAAAAGGACAAGGCGTCGGACAACCGGCTGGCGTGGCGCGAAAACGGCGTGAAGGAGCGGCTGACACACGCCCTCATCCACGGCATCGAGGAATTCATCGACCAGGACACCGAGGAGGCCCGTGCCTTGCTGGGCAGGCCCCTGCACGTGATCGAAGGGCCCTTGATGGACGGCATGCGGGTGGTGGGGGACCTGTTCGGGTCAGGAAAAATGTTCCTGCCCCAGGTGGTCCGCTCGGCCCGGGTCATGAAAAAGGCCGTGGGTTACCTGACGCCGTTCATGGAGGCGGAGCGCCAGGCAGCCGGCAACCGCAAGTCGAGGGGCAAGGTGCTCATCGCGACCGTAAAGGGCGACGTTCACGATATCGGCAAGAACATCGTGGCAGTGGTGCTGGCCTGCAACGACTTCGAGGTGGTCGACCTCGGCGTAATGATTCCGTGCGAGAAAATCCTGGAGGAAGCCAAGGCCCAGCAGGTGGACATGATCGGGCTTTCCGGGCTGATCACCCCATCCCTGGATGAGATGGTCCAGGTGGCCCGGGAAATGAAGCGACAGAATTTCTCGGTTCCTTTGCTGATCGGCGGGGCCACCACCTCGGCCCGCCACACCGCGGTGAAAATCGCCCCGGCATATCCCGGTCCGGTCGTCCACGTCACCGATGCGTCGCGCTCGGTTGGCGTGGTGGAGGCGTTGCTGAGCCCGAACAAGAAGGACGGTTTCCTGGAAGAGGTGCGGGTATCCCAGGAACGGGACCGGCAC
>CAWUOE010000629.1:0-2180 GCA_963923355.1 uncultured Gemmataceae bacterium
CCCAACCCCTTCACCATCCCCAATGATCGCGAAGGCCTGCTGGCTTGGGCCCGCCAGCGCTTCCCCACCCAGATCGACAATCTCCCGGAAGAAGCATTTCGCACCGAAAGCCGCGATCGCCTCGCCGAGATCCTGCTCGACGCGGCCCACCATTCCATGCCCGCCCTCACCCAGGAGGAACTTCTGGGCAAGGCCGATGAGATCCTGGCCCACTCCAGCGTCGTCGAGGTGGAGGACGCCCGCGAACTGGCCGACTTCATGAACGCCAGCATCCCGGGCCTGTCCCTCACCGCCGCCGAATTCACCGGCGTCAATCCCGAGGTCGCCCGCAACAAGGTCGTGGAATGGTACGACCTGCAGGTCCGTCCCGAGATGCACCGCATGGAGCGCAACCTCCTGGTCAACCAGATCGACCAGCACTGGAAGCAGCACCTGCGCACCATGGACCAGTTGCGCGCCACCATCCACCTCCGCGGCTACGGCCAGGAAGACCCCAAGACCGTCTACAAGCGCGAGGGCATGCAGGAGTTCGAGCGCATGATGGAGGTCGCCCGCGACACCATCTGCGAGCTCGCTTTCCGCATGGAGGAATCAGGCGAGGCCGAGGAATCCATCTGGGTCATCGACGAGCTCGTCCATGCCGCCCCGCCCAAGCCGGCCGCACCGTTGCCCGAACCGCCCGGCGCCAACGGCCCCCAGGGGGCTCCTCCCGCCAAGGTGGAGCAGGCCACCAAGACCGGTCTCGGGGTCGGGCGCAATGAACCCTGCCCCTGCGGCAGCGGCAAAAAATACAAGAACTGCTGCATGCGCAGCGTGGCCAACTGACGGCAATGCCGCCCACCGTGGGAAAGGATTCCCCATGGCTCACCCGCTGGATGCCCTCTACGCCCTCGGCCTGACCACCGTCTCGCCTTGGCTTGCCTGGCGCGCCCTCACCCGCGGCCGCGACGGCTACCGCCGCCTCGTGTTGGGCCATCCGTGCCCGCCCAGGCCCCCTTCCGACACCTCCCCGTTAGCTTGGTTCCACGGGGTCAGTCTGGGCGAGGTCAACCTCCTGGCCCCGGTCATCCAGGCTTTCCGCGCCCGTCATCCCGGCTGGCGTATCGGCGTCACAGCCACCACACCCGCGGGGTTGCACGAGGCCCGCAAACGTTTCGGCAATGAGTGCCTCGTCGCCTGCTTCTCCTGGGATTTCACCTGGCAGGTCAGCCGTATCATCCGCGCCTGGAACCCCTGCCTCATCGTCCTGGCCGAAAGCCAGCTCTGGCCCAATTGGCTGCGCCTCGCCAGGGGGCGTGGCATCCCCGTCACCGTGATCAACGGCCGCATGAGCCCGAAAAGCGCCGCCGCCTGGGCCCGGAGGCCCCGCTTAGCCCGCCGCATTTTCCCCCTCGTGCACTCGTGGATGGTGCAGGATGATTCCATGGCCGGGCATCTCGCCTCACTGGGCGTGCCGCCACAGGCTGTCGCGGTCACCGGCTCGGTCAAGTTCGACGGCGCCAAGGGCGACCGCAACCTGCCGCTGCTCGACACCCTCCGCCAACTCTTCCCGGTGCCCGCGGGCGCCCCCGTCTGGGTGGCCGGCTCCACCCAGGAGGCCGAGGAACCTGTGATCCTCGATGCCTACACCCGCCTCTCGACGCAATTCCCCGAGCTCCGGCTCATCCTGGTCCCACGTCAGCCAGACGCCTTCGAGGCCTCCGCCCGCCGTCTCCGCGACCGATCCATACCATTCCTGCGCCGCTCCACCGGCGAAGTCATGCCACCCGCGGCGCCTGCCCGTGTCCTGCTCCTCGACACCACCGGCGAACTCTCGGCCGCCTGGGGTCTTGCAACCGTGGGTTTCGTGGGTGGCAGCCTCGATGGCAAACGTGGCGGGCAAAGCCCCATCGAGCCGGCGGTGTTCGGTGTACCGGTCTGTTTCGGCCCTCATGTTTGGAACTTCAGGGACATCACCGCCCGGCTGCTCGCCACCGGGGCCGCCAAAACCGTGCCCGCCGGCCCCGACTGCTCCGAAAAATTGGCACAGGTGATCAGGGACTGGCTGCAGCATCCCCCTCAGGCCAAGGCCGCCGGCCAGGCGGGCCGTGACTTCGTTGCCCTGCAGCAGGGCGCCACCGATCGTACCCTCCAATTCCTCGAGTCCCGGGGCCTGGTTCCCCCGCACACTCCAGGCCGGC
>CAWUOE010000630.1:0-2176 GCA_963923355.1 uncultured Gemmataceae bacterium
GGGAGCCAAAAAAAAACCAAGCCAAGGGCCAGGGGGCAGGGGGGCGTTTGCGAATCGTCCACCGGATCGATAAAGAGACCTCCGGTCTGGTGGTATTCGCACGAACAGTCGAAGCGGAGAGGGCCCTTGGTGCCCAGTTCAGGGCTCACACAGTCCATCGTTGTTATCTGGCGGTGGTTTTGGGGCAACCCGGGGACGGGACCATTCAAAGCGTGCTGATCCGGGATCGTGGGGATGGCCGGAGGGGAAGTGGGGCTGTTTCCTCCGTCGGAAAACTTGCCACCACTCACCTGGAGGTGGTGGAGGAATTGTCGCCACCCGGTTGGGCCAAGGGTGCGAAAGCACCTTTCACCCTGGTTTCGTGTCGCCTGGAGACGGGTAGGACTCACCAGATTCGCATTCACATGTCGGAAATGGGCCATCCTGTAGCAGGTGATCCGGTTTATATGCAGCCTTATGGTGCCCCACCATTCAGGGACACTAGCGGAGCCCCGCGCTTGGCATTGCATGCGGCGGAATTGGGTTTTATCCACCCCTCCACCGGTGCGGAATTGCGCTGGGAAATGCCCCTACCGACTGACATGCGTCGATTGTTGGAGGACCTGCGGGCCGGCAGGTCTGGTCCGGGGCGGGCCGGTGCCGGAAAATTGGGAACAAATATCGAAGACTGGGATGATGACGAAACATGAAAATCCAGTGGCGTGAAACCAACCCAGAAACGGGGGAAGAACTCTGGATCTGCGCCGAACGGTTCGCCAGGGTATGGAGTTTTAAGACCAAAGCCCATCGCCGTCATGACTGGGCCAAGATGGTTGGCAAACCCACCCGAGGTATGTGGGAACACCTGCTCGACGCCCTGAAACGCAAATACACGCGCAGGGACGAGGCCGAGTTGGTGGATATCGCCGATGTTGAGAAGATTTTAAAGGAACTGCCCGACAGCGAATGAAGCCGCTGCCGGGCCAATTGGCGGGTAAATAAAGGCGGATCCCGGTTTAGGCCGGTGGAATCTCAGTCGATTTGTCACCCTTGATCATTTCATAGCCTTTGTCACGCAATTTCTGAATGGCCTCCGTTTCTTGGAACTGCGGTTCCTGTTTTTTTTCAAGAGCCATGAGGGCGGTTCGGGCCTTGGTGACCAGGGCTTTGATTTCCGGAGTCGGGGGCTTATCTTCCCAGCCTATCAGGGCAGTGTTGAGGCGGGCCGCATGGTAAACAAAGGGGAAGGAAGCGTAGATTCCCTGCTTCTGGGTGTATGTGGCAATAAATTCCTGAATGGTTTTACCCACTAGCGAAGCCGCGAGTTCGGTGTTGTAGCCGGATTCATTTCGCATCGTGGCCAGCCCAATCGCCGCGTCCACCAACTCATCCAACCGATAGTTGGATTTGGTGGTGTCTAGTGCCAGGATTCGACCCAAAACGGCGGCTGGCGCAACCGAGCCCAATTTGGGCCTGCCCGATGAGGCCAAAACTCGAATGGCCTCCCGCCGGATCATTCGGAAGCCTTCCAACTCCTCATTGGTGGCCCCGTTGGTCCATTGCGGGGGTTTCTCAGCAAGGTCGGCGGCCAAGCCCAGTAGTTTTTCTTCCAGTACAGGGTCTGGGGGAACCAGTCCCTTCTTTTCCCGTTCTGTTCTTTGTGCAAAGGTCTGGTTGTAGCCAGCCATGGCTTCCTTGGCTCCTCGCAGGGCGTACAGCAGCACACCGTCATCCCGTGGAGTGCCTTTGGAAGCCGTTTCGACCAATTTGGTGCAGGCCGCAAGTTGCCGGTTGTAAACCTCCACCTGATCCTTCATGTCCAGCACTGCTTTGCCGTCACGCTTGGTGCTTCCCACGGCCAGACCGATTCCCGGCAAAACCCGGGCGATGTTCAACCGAACGTACTGGTCCTTGGTTTCAGCCAGAACAGCTTCGGCCTGTTCCAGCATGGTCCGGTGGTAGGTTTTCAACAGCGATGGGCCATGGGGGGCATCAAAGGCCCTGACCATGGTTTGGGCGATATCCTTCTGGACGTTGTCAGGCAAATCCAGAAGCAGCTTGCTGTTGATGTCGGAAGTTGTCGTGAGTCGGTCGTGGAAAGTTTGGCCTTTGGTGATGAACCGGCAGTAGTTGGCCAAAAGATCCAAGTCTTCCTTTTTGGTGGGGTCAAATGGAGTGTTTCCGCTCATCCAACGGT
>CAWUOE010000631.1:0-2173 GCA_963923355.1 uncultured Gemmataceae bacterium
TATTTTTAACTGTCTCGGGGTGGTGGGAATTTCCGCCCTGTTGCGGCCGTTGCTGGCTCCGAACATCAACCAGACGGATCTGGGGGTGATGCTGATTGCGACGGTGGCGGTTCTGCCCTTGCTGCATGCAGGGCCCCGGAAAAGGCAGATCATCGGCGTGGCTTTGTTGGTGGGATATGGTCTGTATCTGACCCAACTTTTGGGGCGGCACCTTCGCGAAGGTCTGTGAGCGAAGGCGCGGGCGGCTCGAGGGTGTCGTCAACCCGGCAGGGCGCCATCTCCCAGGTGGTGGAGAGGTTGGAGCGGCGGGTCAGCCACGATCGGGGACTCAGTTTGGAAGAGTTGATGGCGGCTCTCGAAGGGAAAGGGCATGCCGCCATGATCACCGTGCTTTCCCTTCCGTTCAGCCAACCCATCCAAATTCCCGGCCTTTCTGTGCCGTTTGGGATCGTGCTTTTTTACAGCGGGCTTCGGATCGCCTTTGCCCAGCATCCCTGGTTGCCCGGTTGGCTTTTGGTTAAAAAGATTCCTCCCGCCACTGCCATGGGGCTCCTTGAGGGGATGCGCAAGGTGTCGCGGATGACAGAAAAAATCCTCCATCCCCGTTGGACCTTTCTTTGTCGCCGACCCGGACTCCATCGGCTGCACGGAATCCTCATTGCCTTCCTTTCCATTCTACTGGCGTTGCCCCTGCCGATTCCGTTCAGCAACATGCTTGCGGCGGTGCCCATCCTGCTTCTCGGCCTTGCCCTGTTGGAGGATGACGGGGCGTTTCTCGTGGCGGGTTATCTGACCGCAATTCCGTGCATGGTTTTCTTTGGGGTCCTTTTTCTGTTCGGACCCAAGGCGGTGGCGGCGATTTGGGGTTGGTTGACCTCGTTTTTTTAGGATTTCGGCGGGCTTTCCCGCCGACCAAAATTCCGTATCTTTCTCCTTCCAAAGGAAGATCGAATTACGGGTAAAGTAATTTAAAATATTGATATGGAAGGATTTATATTAAGTCTTCTCATTCTGGCTAACGGCTTTTTCGTGATGGCCGAGCTGGCAGTGGTTTCGAGCCGGCGAAGCACATTGAGGCAGAGGTCTGAGGCGGGGGATGGGGGAGCGAAAGCGGCTTACGAGCTGGCTTCGTCGCCCAGCGCCTTTCTTTCCACCGTCAGCGTGGTGATCACGATGATTTCCATTCTCTCCGGGGCGATGGGAGGAGCCGTGTTGGCGGCTCCGGTGGCGGAGCGCTTGGTCGGCTGGCATGTGCCCAAGACCGTGGCGGATCCGGTGTCGCTGGCCCTGGTGGTGCTCATCATCACGGTGGTCTCCATCCTGTTCGGGGAGCTGCTGCCCAAACGGCTGGCCTTGGCGCATAGTGAAACGATCGCCGCGCGCCTTGCCCGTCCCATTCAGGCGGTGGCGGTGGGACTGGGTCCCATTGTGCGTTTTCTCAGCTGGGTTACCGACACCTTGGCCGCGCTCTTTGGAGTGCGCTCCTCGGGCGAGACAGTTCCGGTCAGCGACGAGGAGCTGCGGCATCTGCTCGAGCAGGGCAAGCGGGCCGGCGTGTTCAGTTCCACGGAGCAGGGGATGGTGGAGAGAGTGCTCCGGCTGGATGAAATGCGGGTGGAGGAGTTGATGACGCCGAGCATCAGGATCGTCTGGATCAATGCGGACGAGGCGCCGGAGGTGACCTGGCGGGCCTTGGTGGCGAGCGGGCACTCCCACTTCCCGGTTTACCGTGGCAGCCGGGAAAACATTCTCGGGATCGTTTCGGTCAAGGCGCTCTGGGCCAACATGGCGGTGGGTTTGCCGGCGTCCCCCGCGGACTTGGCCACGCAGGCCCTGATTCTTCCCGAAACCATTCCGGCCCTGCGGGCCTTGGAGCAGTTGCAGAAGGCGCGGCAACGGGTGGCGCTGGTCAGCGACGAGTTTGGCAACATCACCGGCATCCTCAGCCTGCTGGATCTGCTCGAGGCGGTCGTGGGTGAACTTCCCTCGCAGGAGGACCGGCACAAGCTTCGGGCCATCCGCCGGGATGACGGATCGTGGCTGGTGGATGCCACCCTGCCGGTGGAGGAGTTTGCGCGGGATCTGGGCAAGGCAGCCGATTACTTCCAGTTGGACGGCGATTTTCAGACGGTGGGCGGGTTTGTGGTGCATCGTCTCGCGCGGATTCCCAAGG
>CAWUOE010000632.1:0-2170 GCA_963923355.1 uncultured Gemmataceae bacterium
TTTCCGGTCGCTCTGTCGGGAGGCCCCGACAGGTTCGTAATCCTTTACGAGACTGGGTTTAAAGAGAGTACACCCAGTAGGATTCGAACCTACAACCTTCGGTTCCGTAGACCGATGCTCTATCCAGTTGAGCTATGGGTGCATCTGCTTAGAAGTTAGGGCCCAATCACCTCATTGTCAAGCAAATGGAACTTGAGCCAAAAGGCCCAAATCTTCAGTTTTTCGGGGTTTGTGGGTCGGTTGGTGCCAAAAGCGGGAAGATTGGCCGTTTCGACGGTCAATCCGCCCTCTGTGAACCAAACTTCAAGAAATCCTCCTTCGCCTGATTTGCCCTTTCTTTACCAGCGGGAATGCTTGGTCAAGACCCGCATTGGGTCTGATCATCAGGAGGATGACCCATATGCTCAGGCTGACCCGCTCAATTCCGGCCATTGCCGCGATCGCGGCCTTCGCCGGTTTATCTCACGCCCAAAACCCAATGCCGATGGCCAGGCCTGGTGCGCCAATGATGGCGCCCCCTGCTACGGCTACCCTCCCTGCCCCTAACGCGGCTATTCGTCCGATGCCGGCCCCCGGGATGAATGCTACTGTTCCCAACCCGAACGGGGTTGCCAATGGGATCATTCCTGAGCCGATGGCGATGGGTGCAGGCCAGTACGGCATGACCTCTCCCTACGATGCCTACCAGCCCAACCTCCCCAACTACGCTTGGCCGACCTACGCCCCTTACAACAACTACTCCCGGGTGGCTTACCCCGAATACTACCCCTACGATGCTTTCCCTTTCATCGGGCCTACCCATCCGTTCCCGAAGGTGCCAACTGGCTGGCGCTCGGTGAAGCTGGAGTGGAACGATGGCTTTTGGTACTTCAGCAAGCTCGGCACCAAGCATGACTACTGGCGCCTTCGCTTCTGGTGAGAATGGGCCGCTTGCGGCCTGATCGGTTTGCGTCTGCGTAGGACGCGCGGCCTGGATGGTTTCGAGGGCCATCCAGGCCGATACCTTTGGATCAGCGTTTTTTTCTTGACCATCTCTGGCCCAACAAGTTCTTTTCAATCTCCTCCACCGTGCCAAGTTCCTCCACGCGTTTTCCCGCCACCGCAACGCAGCGCATCGCCCGCAATTCCTGAATATCCTTTCGCCGAAAAATGTTCCCTCCGGCTGCATCCTGGCTGTAGGCTGGCAGGATCAGTCGCTGCTCGCTGAATAAAAAACAAGGCACTAAACCAAGGCCAGGCAAAGGCAGGGCCGGGTGTTCATGGCCGTGAACCAGTGGCTCGGAAATTCTTGGGTATTGATGCCAGATGGAGTGGCGCCCAACCGGATGGCCATCGGGCAATATCGGGAAGTCCCAGGTACTTTTGGCTCCATCGTGATTACCCCGTACCAAACCCTCCATACGGATTCCCGAGCACTCCAACCAATTCCCCAAGGCCTGGATGAGATCCGGCCGCGATTTTTCCACCAAATCCCCCGCAATCACCAAGCCTCTGGCTTTTTCCCTGTTCCACGCCCTTAGCAGGGGAGCCATTTCCGCATCGATGGCAGGAACTGGCACGGCGTCTCCCCGGAGGGTTCTTTCCCGGCAGTAACCCACATGAAGGTCTGCCACCACCAGGGTCCCTGTGGGTTGGTGCAATGCCACTCGTTCTGGTAGCAGCCTCCATTCACCCAGAACCACAGAATTGCCGGCTTCCATTTCCATGCTGATTAGCCACCCGCCCGCCGAATCCCGATTGCCAATTGATGCAGTCGCGCTTCCGGGCTGCCAGAGTACACGTTGATTACACGGCTTCGCTCCAACCAGTGCTTGGAAAAAGGACTTGGTTCTGCAAGGAAGCGCACCCGAATGGGCAGCTCCCGGGATTTACGCATCCACTTGAGTGCCAGGTTGGCATTGCAATAACCTTCCTGGGTTTCTCGCAATGCCTGAACAAGGAGGGGGAATTGTGGGTCCAGTCTTCGTATTTGGGTGAAAAGCCGCCTCGCTGCCCAGTTGGTGCCACCCACCTTGGTCCGCCCAACCGCCCTTTTGGGTTTGCCCTGCTGCGCGGGTGGTGTGAGCATCAGACCGCTGGTAGCCAATTCCTGAAACCGCCGGCGGACCAGATCGGAATCCAGAAAAGCAGCCGCAAAATCCTTCGCCCCATCCGCGGGTTCCAATAGTTC
>CAWUOE010000633.1:0-2154 GCA_963923355.1 uncultured Gemmataceae bacterium
TGGGAAATCGAACTGCGTATTCCCCAGCAGCACCTGGGCCAAGTTCTTCAGGCGTTTCAGGATCAGGGGGTTGAGGAGCTGGATGTCGATTTCATCTTGCGCTCCAACGCCTCGCAAAAGTGGACCGGCAAGCTTGCTCGTTCCCGGATCGGTGGCGAGGCGCTTCCCAGCCAGGAGGACAAGGACAATCCCGAACCGGTGGTCACCGCGTTTGTGCGCATCGATGACCCCGCTTTGGTGGAGCGTCTGCGTGGATTTGGCGAACGGTCCGGCACCGAGGTGAAGGCCAAGATCCGGTGTGGCACCCGTCGCATGGGCTACGCGCTCTTCTACGGTGTGTGGGAATTCATTTACGAAAAGATCGTGTTTTTCTTCTAGGCGGGACAATTGCCCCTGGGGTGGTGTTTCAGCTTGGATGGCGAGGTGAGCAATGTTTCGTTTTCTGTCTTTTTGCCTGCTGGCTGGGGCCGGGATTTTTCTGGCCGTCTTCCTGGTATCCAAACCGCTTTGGCCCGAGGCCAGGGAGTCCAAATCCGCCCAGGCAAAGCAGGAAAAGCGCGCCGAAAAGACGGGTGGTGAGGCCGCCGGTCCGGTGGCTGATTCCGGTATCAACCCGGGCGTCGTGATCCCGGACTGCCGGTTCACCTGCATCGACAAACAGGATGTGCCGGCACAACGGGAAGGCACTTTGGTCATCGCTGGAATTGAGTTGAAGGGCGGGCCTGAAGGCGCCGCACCGGCAAACTACGATGCCGCTGTCGATTGGCAGGACATCTGGATCGCCAACCCGGGCCCCGAGGGTGGCATGCGTCCCCTCGGGCCGCGTGAGGATTTCGACCCGGAAAAAAGCAAGATCGAGATCCGCAAGACCAAGCGATTTTTCACCCGGCTCAACCAGGGTGCCGCGGTTCGCAAGGATCAGGTTGTCGCCATCATGGATCCCAAACTTGCGCTTTCTGAAATGGACCTCAAGCTTTCCAAGCTGAACGCCACTTCCAGTGAAAGGGATTCGGCCAGCAAGATGATTCTCGAGGCGGAGGCGACTTTCCGGGCCCAAGAGGCCCTCCGCTTGAAGGGCGCCGGTTCCGAGGAGGAGTGGCGTCGGGCCAAGCTGGGTGTGGAACGATACAAGTACGAGTTCCAGACCAAGGCCAGCGAGGCGAAAATCGCGCGTACCGAGTTGCTGAAGGCCCGCACTGAACTCAATCTGCTGGAGGTGCGCTCCACCATTGACGGCACCGTCCGCACCATCAACAAGTTCCCGGGCGAATCCCTCCGTCCAGGCGAAACCTTGATGGATATCCAGAATCTGGAAAAACTCCGGGTGGAGGGTTTTGTAGAGGTCCAGCAGGCTTCCGAATTGCAGATTGGCGATACGGTTCAGATTGAGCCCGCCCGCCCGGTGAGTCCTTCTTTGGTCCTTTCCGGCCACCTTCTGGAGGTGACCGGTGTGGCGGCCTCTCCTTTCCCAGGATCTGCCGCTCAGGGGCAGGCCAAGTCGCTGATTGTTTCCTGCAGTGAAGACAAGACTGTTCGCCTTTGGGAAGCGACGCAGGCCGCCCAGCAAGGTCGCTCGGTTTGGACGGGCCGCCAGTTGGATGCCCGCCGTTTCAACGACCCCATGCGTTGCGTGGCGATTTCGCCCATGCAGAACGTCGGCGGTGTAGAAGGCGTGTGGGTGGTGGCCGGTGAGGGCTCGGGCAAACTGACCATCGCCTGGATCGTCGCCGACGGTAAGGGTGGCTTGAAGGTCGAGGATTTGAAGGAATTCCCGGCCCATCGCAACGCGCTGGAGGCAGTCGCCTTCTCTCCCGATGGCAAGCTGCTGGCTACCGGAGGTCAGGACTCCACCATCCACCTCTGGCAAATGCCGGCCCGTGGGGCCGAGGCAAAGATAGTGACTACCCTGAACGAGGCCCACAAGGCTGAGATAACCCAGATCGCTTTCGCGCGCACATCCGACAACCAGCTCCGCCTGATCAGCGCTTCTTCCGACAAGGATCGCACCTTGGGTGTTTGGTCGGTGGAGGGAACGGGGTCCTCCCCCTCCTTGGTGCCCAAACTCGATTTTGTCCGCCGCGGTGGTGAGGTTTCCCAACCCGGCATCAGTCCGGATGGCACCACGGTTTTGGTCGATCAGGGCAATGTGATCAA
>CAWUOE010000634.1:0-2150 GCA_963923355.1 uncultured Gemmataceae bacterium
TGGGCACGCTGAACGAGAACCTGCCCGGGTTTGTGGTGATGCTGGACAAGACCGGCGGCCCAATCTCCGGGGCGAAGAACTGGTCGAGCGGGTACATGCCTGCCGCTTACCAGGGCACCATCCTGCGGGCCAACGGGCCGACCATCAACGACCTGACGCTGCATGAGGCGATGACCCCCGCCAACCAGCGGCGGTTGCTCGACCGCCTGGCAGAGAAGAACCACGGGCATCTGGCAACGCGGGCCGACAACAGCGAGCTGGCTGCCCGGCTGTCGAGCTTCGAGTTGGCCTACCGCATGCAGGCCACGGCCCCGGAGGTGGCGGACTTCAGCAAGGAGGATGCGCGCACGCTGGCGATGTATGGCATCGACAGGCCGCGCACCGAGGATTTCGGACGGAAGTGCCTGCTGGCCCGCCGGTTGGTGGAGCGCGGTGTGCGCTTCATCCAGATCTACTCGGGTGGCGCGCACAACGACGACAACTGGGATGCCCACACCGACATGGTTGCCAACCACGGCAAACATGCCGGCAACACCGACCTGCCCATCGCGGGCCTGTTGGCCGATCTGAAGCAGCGGGGCATGCTGGACAGCACACTCATCGTCTGGGGCGGCGAGTTTGGCCGGCAGCCCACGGCTGAATACGGCCAAGGTAGCGGCCGGGACCACAACGCCTATGGCTTCACGATGTGGATGGCCGGGGGCGGCATCAAGGGTGGCATGAGCGTGGGTGCCACGGATGAGTTGGGTGCCGCCGCGGTGGAGGACCGGTTCCATGTGAAGAACCTGCACGCCACCGTGCTGGACCGGCTGGGCCTGGACCCGAACAACCTGAGTTACTTCTTCGGCGGCCTGGACCAGAAGCTGGTGGGTGTGGAGCCGGTGGAGCCGATCCATAAGATTCTTGCCTGATCCAGGCCAGCGCATGGTTTTTTCCTGCGATGTGCTGGGGCTGGGTTGTCTGGCGGTGGATGAGCTGCTGGTGCTGCCATCGTTTCCCGCACCGGACACCAAGACCCGGATGATCTCCCGCGATCGGCAAGGCGGCGGCCTGACCGGAAACGCGCTGGTGGCTGCCGCACGCTTGGGCGCCCGCTGCGCCTACGCGGGGCCGCTGGGTACCGATGCGGATTCGCAATTCCTGCGCGACCTGTACACCCGCGAGGGGATCGACCTTAGCCGGTCGCAAACCACGCCGACCGCCAGCCCCATCCGCAGCACCATTCTGGTGGACAAGGGCACCAACACCCGCACCATTCTGTTCGATCTGGCAGGCTCAGTGGGCTGTCCGGATGACTGGCCTCCGGAGGAAGTGATCCGGGGTGCCCGGGTGCTGTTTGTCGATCATTACGGCATCGAGGGGATGACCCGGGCCGCCCGCATCGCCCGGGCTGCAGGCATTCCGGTGGTGGCGGATCTGGAGCGGAATGAATGGCCGGGGTTTGACCAACTGCTGGCATGGGTGGATCACCTGATTGTCACCCGCACCTTTGCCACGAAGTTGACCGGTGAATCCGACCCCGCGCGGGCCGTGGAGAAACTGTGGACGGCCGACCGCATCGTGGTGGTGACCTGCGGGGAGCAAGGGTGCCACTACCGGGATCGATCTGGAGAATCGGGGCACTGGCCGGCCTTCTTGGTGGATGTGGTGGACACCACCGGCTGTGGCGATGCCTTCCATGGAAGCTATGCGGCTGATTTGGCCAGGGGATTGCCGCTAGGTGAACGGCTCAAACGTGCCAGCGCCACGGCGGCGCTGAAGGCGGGGCATCTGGGAGCGCAGCGGGGTTTGCCGACGCGGGAGCAGGTGGATGATTTTTTGCGGGGGATGGGTAGTTGAGTTGTGGTTTCTGAAGAAGCGAGTGGGTGAAAATCTCAGAGGGTCTTCCTGTGAAGGTGCGCCTCAACATCCCGCGCGTGATCGCTGGCCTGCTTGCCATGGGAGCTTGTTGTTGGGGAATTCTTTTGTCCCCTGTGATTGCTCAGGCAAGTCAAAAGCCGTTGGTTTTTCTAACTCTAGGTCCTGGTTACGTTGTCACGCTTGGTTACCTGATTTTGTTGTTTATTCCTCCTCCCTTGCCGGCCCGTTTGCTTATTTGGGGCTTATCAGTCCTGGTTCAGGGGGCCTGGTTGGTTTGGTATGGCGTTGAT
>CAWUOE010000635.1:0-2147 GCA_963923355.1 uncultured Gemmataceae bacterium
AGCAACTCGGGATGGCTGGGCGGTTGGCCCCGGGTACCAAAATCACTGGGGGTAGTGACAATTCCCTTGCCCATGTGGATCTGCCACAGTCGGTTGGCAATCACCCTGGCAGTCAGCGGATTGTTCGGGGATGTCAGCCATTCAGCCAGCTCCAGCCTGCCGCTGCCTTGGGTGCCAGAAACCTTTTGGCCTCCTAAAATATCCAAATTCTTTCTGGGCACCACTTCGCCTGGCTTTTCAGGGTCGCCACGCAAGTGCAATCGCGAGTCTGCAGGTTTGCCGTCGCTGACCGCATAAGCGACAGGGACTTTGGTCTTTTCCTGCTTGAGTTCCTTCAGCCGTTTTTCCAGGACGGCCATTTCACGGTTTATATCACCTTGCGCCAGCAGGTCGGTACCCCAACGGGAATCAACCATCTGTTGGAGTTTCCATGAGACTCCGTCCAAAGGGGCCTTGTGGGCATCCTGAACCTGTCCGCGCACCCTGACAGTGCCTTCCAGGGGACACATCCATCCGATAGCGACTGCCGAATCCGGACCAGGATGGACAAAGATTCCCTTGGCAGGCAGGGTGGTCCAGACATTCACCGGCTGCTCGGAGGTGTTCACCAGAACCGATGGATTGTCTGTCAGCCGCCAAGCCAGCAATTCAGGCCGGTTGCTGATGTTGCTTGCCTTTTCAGGCAGTAGGCGTACAGACCCTTTGTCTGCCATCAGCAACCAGGTGTTGGCGTTTCCGTACCTGTCGGCATGAGGGTTGCCGCCATGGAAGTTGGTCAGCAAATCCGCCAGCGACCAAATTCGGCCGGTTTTGCCATCAGGCAGAACTTCTTCCACCGAAAATTCCAGGCGTGTGGTGTCAGCGCCATAACCTCCGTTGTTGCCGATGGTCAGAACCAGGGCCTCGCCTTTTTTCACAGGCACAGATCGCAGTTCCGTTTCAGGCAGAATGCTGGTGGCCCCTTCCGCCACCACACCCGATGCCAGGGTTTTGGATGGGGCCCGGCCTTGCGCGGCGCTGGCCTTGCTCTGGGAATCCAGCTTGACTGTCAATTCCTTGAGGCGTGATTCCACCCGGACGATCTCAGCATCCAAAGGTTGCACCAATCGTTCGCGGTCGGCTGGAGACAGGAGGGAAACCAAATCTCTGGGTTGCTGCTTGGGCTCGCATCCGGGGAAGGAAAAGGAGGTGCTGGAGAGGATGCCGTAAATTCCGTAATAGTCACGCGCGGTCAGCGGGTCATACTTGTGGTCGTGGCACCGGGCGCAGCCAAGGGTCAGCCCCAAAATACTCTGGCCCAGTGTGCCGATCGCGTCTTCCAAGGTGAGATGGTGGTCCTTGTCAATGTCATGGCCAAATCGCCGGGCGATGGCCCAGTAGCCCGTCGCGACAATATGATCGGAAAATTCCCGGCCCGTCGATCCCTTGGCCAGGAGGTCGCCCGCTATTTGCTCCCGAACAAATCGGTCATAGGGCATATCGGCATTGAGGGCATCCATCACCCAATTGCGGTAGCGCCAGGCATGGGGAAGGGGATGATCTGAATTCTCACCCGCTGTATCGGCATAGCGCACCAGGTCCAACCAATGCCGGCCCCAGTGCTCACCATACGCCCGGGAAGCAAGCAGACGATTTACCACGCGGACATAAGCTTGTGGGGAATGGTCCCGCTCAAAGTCTGATTGCTCCTCCAGCGTGGGAGGAAGTCCGGTCAGGTCATAGGTGACCCGTCTGAGAAGCATGGCCGGGTTGGCAGGGGGCAGTGGCTCCAGCCCGGCAGCTTCCATTCGCGAAAGGATGAATGCATCCACTGGGTTATTGGGCCATGCCTTGTTCCTAACCTGGGGTATGGCCGGTCGCGTGATGGGTTGAAAAGACCAGTGTTTTTTGGGATCGGCTTTGGCGATGGCTTGGGAACGGCCTTTGGGCCAATTGGCGCCTTCGGCTACCCACCTTTCCATCAGACTGATGTGTCCCATGGGTAGCTTTTTGGCGGATGGCATCTTGAGATCGCCATCGTGGCGGATCGCCTGGATCAACAAGCTCTCGTTCGGTTTGCCGGGAACCAAGGCGGGACCGGAATCGCCACCCTTCAGCATGGCTTCCCGACTGTCCAGGCGCAGACCACCTTGTTGTTTTTTTTCACC
>CAWUOE010000636.1:0-2146 GCA_963923355.1 uncultured Gemmataceae bacterium
TGGCCTCGAGATTTTTGTAGTCCTCGACAATTTTCTCCATCACCCCATCAATACCACGCCCCCCCAACTCCAAAAGAAGATCACTCATGGACCAGGCGTAACTTGCCTCATACGACTGATTCAATCCAAAGGACTCACGAATCAGCTCAATGTCTTCATCAGGGGCATTGTCCGAGGATTCGACAATGACGGGCCGAAAGAAACCCACCCGGGATGTTTCGCGAAGACCCAACTCAACCAGCCCCAGGGACACGACAACCTTGCCGGTTCCAGGCGCCACGGCGCTCACATAGATCGAGCGCGCCATTAAGCGCCGCCTCTCGCCGTCAACAGTTCGGCCGCTTGCAGCGCGATCTCCTCTTCTTCAGCCGCGGGCGCAACGATCACCCGGATCGGCGCACCCTCCCGCTGGATCTCCCCCATGCCGCCGGCGTAGGCCAAATTGCGATCAGCATCCAGCTCAAAACCCAGATGGGATAGATTCTGCAGCGCTTCAAATCGGACCTGGGGCGCATGCTCTCCAACCCCGCCCGTAAAGACGAGCGCATCAAGCGCTGGAAGCTGTGCCCGGTAAGCCCCAATGAAATGCCGGAGCCGGTGAACATAGACATCGAGGGCTTCACGCGCCTGGGTGTCGTGCTGCTCAACCCGGCCGAGGATTTCACGCATGTCATTGCTGCCACAGAGCCCCCTGAGTCCGCTCTGATGATTCAGGCGGCGATTCAAGTCCTCCGCAGACAATCCCTCCTTGGCGAGCCAATGCACCAGAACACCGGGATCGATATCACCCGAACGTGTTCCCATGACCAGCCCGGCGGTCGGCGTCATGCCCATGGAGGTATCCACGCTGACACCACCCCGAATTGCACAGACACTGGCCCCATTGCCTAAGTGCAGGACCAGAAGGTTCATTTCATTGACTGAACGGCAAAGGTACGCTGCAACCTGACGCCTGATCGAGGCAAAAGAGGTGCCATGAAAACCATAGCGTCGAACCCGCTCCCCCGCATCTTGCGCCTCTGGAATCGCGTAGCGGTAGGCGGCTGACGGTAAAGACTGATGAAAGGCCGTATCAAATACGGCAACTTGAGGGACCGCCGCCCAATGGGCCCGACAGGCCTCGATACCCAGGAGGTTAGGCGGGTTATGGAGCGGTGCCAGGGTTGCAGCAGCACGAATCCCAAGCAAGACCGATTCATCAATGAGCACGGCCTGCCGAAACCGTTCCCCACCGTGAACCACGCGATGTCCAATCAACCAAAGGGGCGCCGATTCCAGATGGCCCGATGCCTCTAACGCCTTCACGACCTGAGCCGTTGCATCTCCATGATTTTTGACGAGCGATCCCGGCTCGCCAATTCGCTCGACTAACCCTTTGAAAACGCCAGCAAGACCCGCCTCAGAAAGCACATAGAGTTCATATTTAAGGGAGGAACTCCCCGAATTCATCACCAGAATCGATTTAGACAAAACTCGCCCTCCTGAACCCTTCCGTGAAGGCTAGCATAGCCCCATGGCATAAAAATGACGACTCGCGGTCATTCGCTCTGGCACAATGGTGGGCTGATCTTTCCGAAAACAGTGTGCCTCATGGACTACATTCTTCTTGCTAAAGCCCTCCTTCTCGGCATTGTCGAGGGTCTGACTGAATTTCTACCCGTATCCAGTACCGGACATCTGATTCTGGCGGGCGACCTTCTCGAATTTAATAATGAGCGGGGCAAGCTTTTCGAAATTGTCATCCAATCAGGCGCCATCCTGGCCGTCATCTGGGAGTATCGTGTTCGCATCCTGACCGTTCTTCAGGGTCTACCCAGGGATTCCTCATCCCGACGCTTTGTCATTAATCTCGGCATTGCATTCCTGCCCCTCGCGCTTTTGGGACTGGCTTTTGGCAAGGCCATCAAGGCACAACTGTTTCAACCCATTCCGGTCGCCTCTGCCTTTATTCTCGGTGCTTTTATCATCATCTGGGCCGAACGCCGCGAGCACACGATTCGGATTCACCGAGTGGAAGACCTCCGCTGGTCGGATGCCTTGAAGCTGGGAATTGCGCAAGCGTTCGCCCTGATCCCAGGCACCTCCCGTTCTGGTGCCACCATCATTGGCGGTCTTTTTTTCGGCCTCTCGCGCAAGACGGCCACCG
>CAWUOE010000637.1:0-2145 GCA_963923355.1 uncultured Gemmataceae bacterium
GCACTGATCTCGATCGGCCCAGCATAATCCTGCCGCGTCACCAGCACCGGAATGTCCACGGTGCCATCATGCCGCACCTCGAAACGATCCGCCTGCAGCGCCACCGTGAAACCTGCCTCGAACGGGGCCAGGGTCACCCGGTACACCTCGTCCGGCCCTCCCCACAAATGCAGGTGCTCCACCTGAAGCAGGTACTCCCCGTCGGCGGGTGCCTTCCAATCCAGTCGTGGGGCCTGCGCCGGATTGGTCTCGGCCAGTTTGGCACCCTTCGCGTCCTGCACTGTCAGGATCACCTCCGCCGGGCTGCCCATCGTCGCCGTGTGCCCCTCCAGGATCAGACGCTGGTCCTTCGTGGCCTTGAACCGGTAACGGTCCACATCCCCGCGCTTGTCGATCCGGCCGGTCACCCCGCAGGGAATCGACAGCGCCATGGCCTTGTCCGCCGCGTCATTCGGCTCCGCTTCCACCTTTTCATCCAGGTCGGAAAATCGCACGGTCACCGGGGTCCCCGCCTGACCGGAGGCTCCCCGCGGCGTCACCTGGGCCGCCTCGGCGAACGGGTCGGCCGGGGCCTCCACCTCCACCGTCTGAACCCCCTCAACCCGCGGCCCGGCGAATCCAACCGGTGCGCGGGTTCCCCGCCGCACCGCCAGCGGGTAGGCGCACGTCGCCGCCGGGCAATCCGCCACACGCAGCAGGTAATGGAAGTCGCCACCCCCCTGCCAGGCCGTGTCACGCACCTGCACCAGCACCTCGCCAGCCTGCGCAAACGAGAAAACCAGCCGCGGATCCCCTTGCAGTCCCGGGGCATCGTTGTTGTGGCCCTTCCGCAATTCGCGACCTGTTGTGTCAAACAGCGTCACCTGCGGATCCACCGCGCTCCCCAGCCTTCGGCCGATCACCTCAAAAACCAAAGTTTGCGGCGATCCCACCTTCAGGCGAAACCAGTCCGCCTTTTCGGCATCCACTTTGCCCTGCACCAGGGTCGGGGACGTGATGGCCTGGGCCGTCGCCCGCTCCTTCGCAGCCGGCGTGGCCTGCACCACCGACAGGTCGTCCAGCCACACCACCCGGTCGGGGCCCACCCCGTGGGGTGTGGATACCCTCAGCAGCTGCAATCCAACCGGTGTCCCAGCACCAGGTTGTATCTTGGCCGTCAGCTTGGCAGGGTCCGGTTTGGCCCCCGCGTTCTCCCACTGCACCTGCCCCGGAAAACTCATCCACAGCCCCGCCGGTCGGTACAACTGGCTGCCTGTCAGCGGCAATTCAAATGCCTGGGTGCGGCTGTAGGCCAGCGGGGTCAATGGGTTCACAGCGGGCTGCAACGGGTTTTGCGCCCGCCCCGCCCCGGCCCAGCCCAGGGTCAGGCACCCCAAAGCGGACAAAAAGGCCCGATTCAGGGCATCGGAAAAGATTCCGCGGGCGGCTCTGCGCAAGACGTTCACCATGTTCAGCTTCCATTGACCCGTTGGTCGCAACGGCGGGGCGGGATGCAGGCAACTCTGTTAAACCAGTGAATCAGGCAGGCTTGGGGCGTTTCCCAAGAAATTCACTCGTCCCATGCTAACCGGACCGACTGGGCTGTCCAAGCAAAAAGGTCGATGGGATGGGGGTGAGGGTCCCAGATCCCCTGACATTCCCCGAGTTATCCAGATAAATTCTGATAGCAGACTGGACCACCCACCAGAACTTCCTCATAACTCCAGCCAAACCCCCTCAACCGGTCTGGTCAGTTTTCGGTACTTCTGGTAATCTTCGGGTTTGGAACGGGCAACGCTGCTGGTTGCCGGGTTTGTCGTCCGTCAACTATCCCTGCGGATGGTTTTGATTGGCATCCGGCCCACAAGGAACGATTTGGTCTGAAGGCGGGAGTGGACATGTACGCTGTGGTGGAAGACGGCTCCAAGCAATATCTGGTCAAGGCGGGCGATGTCGTTGAGATCGATCTCCGCAATCTCGAGCCCGAAAGCAAGATCCAGCTCGAGCGCGTTCTCCTGCTGAAGAAGGGCGAGCAGGTTCTGGTCGGCCAGCCCACCGTCGCCGGTGCCAAGGTGGTCGCCACCGTCCTCGGCGAAACCAGCGAAAAAACCCACATCATGAAGTACCGCCGGCGCAAGAACTACGTGCGGCGCAAGGGCCATCGCC
>CAWUOE010000638.1:0-2141 GCA_963923355.1 uncultured Gemmataceae bacterium
ATCAGTGGCATGCTCATCGAAGGGGCATTGGATTACACCTACCGCCAGATCGAACAAGCCGCAGCCGACAGGGATGTGCAGGCAGTGGTCCTGAGGGTCAACAGCCCTGGTGGCACCATGACCAGCTCGGACGAGTTGCACCGCCGTATCAGCCTTCTGACTCAAGGGGATCCCGACCGGAACCGTCCACCCAAACAAGCGGTCATCGCATCCTTTGGCGCGCTTGCCGCCAGCGGCGCTTATTACCTGGCCATGCCCGCCTCGGAAATATTCATCGACCGCGTCGGCGTCACCGGCAGTATCGGCGTGTTTGCCTCCTTGCCCACCGTGGAAGAATTGGCCAAACGCCAAGGCTTTGGCGTACAGACGATCAAGCAAGGTGAAATCAAGGATAGCGGCTCTCCATTTCACCAGCTTTCACCCAAAGAGCGTCAGGTTTGGCAAGACCTGATCGACACCTCCTACAACCGCTTCGCCGACGTGGTGGAAAAAGGGCGCGGCACCCGCCTGAAAAAAGGCCTGCTGGAAAAATTCGAACTCAAACCTGTCAACGCCGGTCCAGCCGGTTCGCACAAGGAGGCTCCCGCCTACCAGCGCTATCTGGCGGATGGAGGAATTTTCACCACAGCGCGGGCTTTGGAATTGGGGCTGGTGGACCAGATTGGTCCGCTGGAGGAAGCCATCCAGCGAGTGAGCAAACTGGCAAATCTGGAACCCACGTGCCGTGTGGTGGAGTACGAAAAACCGCGCGCACCGGCCGAATGGGCCTTGGGTGTTCAAGCCCCTTGGGGAATTTCTCCCGGTGGATTGGCGGACGCTCTCACCCCAAGGGTATGGGCCTTGGCCCCCGGCATGGAGGCAGCGGCTCTGCTTGCCCTGGCGGGCAGCCAGTAGCCGGCCAGTTTATCGCCCGGTGAACAGTCCTTCCGGAAGGGGGACCGCCTGCGGCAACGGCTCAACCCCGGTGATTTCAGCGAGGATGGCGCCGAAAGCCAGCACATTCACCCGGCCGGCGCGCTGACCTGGAACCACCCCCTTGCCCGTAACCAATAGGGGCACGTGGGTATCGTATCGGTAGGGTGTGCCGTGGGAAGTTCCTGTCGTCGTGGTGGCTGTGTTCACCAGGCATCCCGGAGCCAAAACCAAAAGCAAATCTCCCGAGGAATCCTGTCGGTAACTCTCGAGCACCATGCGGTCAATCTGGTCCGGGTTGGTCAGGCCCTCGAGCCGCGCCCGGGTGTAAACCCGCGCGATTCCTTTTTGTTTTTCCAGGTATTCCCGGGCGGATTGAGCCACCGCGGCCATGTCAGCGTTCACTTTCTTGAAAGGCCCGGGATTGAAATACATGTTCTCGTCCATGGTGCCGAAAAACGGCTGGTCCTTTTCACCCAGCTTGAATTTCTCACGCAGGTGGGCACACAAACCCTTGAACACCGCAGGACCATCCACACGCACTGCCCCATCATCCCCCCGCTTCCGGGAGAGCTCGGGCAAAGGGCAAACGCCGTGGTCCGCTGACAGCACAGCGATCCAGTTGTCCGCACCCACCCTGGCATCCAGCTCCGCGAACAGCCTTGCCAGGATTCGGTCGGAACGAAGCAGGGTATCGAGCACTTCCTGGCTGTCCGGCCCGTAGCAGTGGCCCACCACATCGTTGGCGGAGAAGCTCACCTCCAGGAAATCCGTCACATCGCGCTGGCCTAGTTGCTCCTCGGTGATCGAGCGGATGGCCAAATCAGCCAATATTTCATTCGAAAAAGGAGAATTATAGAGGGCGTTGTAGTAGGTCTTATCCGGTTTGCCATCGATGGATTTGGTGGGGAAAGGATGCGGAAAGGCTCGTCCCTGCTTTCGCTCAATGCCGGGGCCTTCACCCTCCACATCGTCCGGGCCGGCCAGTTTGGCGTAATCCAATTCGGGACGCAACCGATCCCATGTACCTTTAAACCATTTGTCAGCAGGTTTTGATTGGTTGAATGCCTCAACCCAAGGCGCGACAGCATCTCGGTAGAAGGTGGATGTGCCGAACAGGCCAGTCGAACTGTCCCAGTAGTAGACGCAGGTCCCCAGCTTGCCGCAGGGCAAAACTGCACCCCGATCCTTCAACGAGAATCCAGCAACCCGTGATTGCGGTGTTTTTT
>CAWUOE010000639.1:0-2138 GCA_963923355.1 uncultured Gemmataceae bacterium
GCCCCTGCTGGATTTATTACCTGAAGAGGATGATTACCCTGCCATCCCGCTGGTTTCGGAAGCGGACAATCCCAAAATGCCTCCACCCATTCCGGAACCAGATAGCTTTGCTAAGCCACCATTGGCTGATTTGCGTGACCTGCTGAGCCAATTGGCAGAACCCGCCCCTGCCCCAACCAAATCCAGACCCAAAGGCAAGGGTTGATCTGGTTCCATATTTCCGGGTACACCCCCGCCGTTCCGGTCTTTATCCGGCCAGGCGGAGGGGTTCTGTCTCGATGGCTGAGCAAGTGGCTCAATCCAAATGGTGGTGTCGCAAGTCAAGGCTGTGCCTTGGTTTGGCGATTTTAATTATCGGTTGTGGCACCACACGCCAGTCGGAAACGCCACGTACCGCCACTGAAATGCTGTTGCTTTCCAATGCGGTGGACCAAACGGTCAGTGAGTTTGACCTGAGCTACCTTTCTGGCAAAGAAGTGTTTTTGGACACAACTTTTCTAGATACCACAGTTGACAAGGGATATGTGATAAGCAGCATTCGCCAGCACATGATGGCGTCGGGTGTCAAAATTACGGAGGCCAAAGACAAAGCCAATTACATCGTGGAGGCTCGAACCGGAGCCTTGGGTACCGATTCACACAGCGTGATGGTGGGTGTGCCCCAAATGACCATCCCGCAGGTGGTGCCGGTTGCGGGGGTTCCCAGTTCCGTTCCCGAAATCCCGCTGGCCAAGCGCACCAAGCAGACCGGTGTGGCCAAGTTGGCGTTGTTCGCTTACCACCGTGAATCTGGCCAGATTGTCTGGCAATCGGGGGTTCAACAGTTTTCTTCACATGCCAAGGATGCCTTTGTGTTCGGCATGGGACCTTTCCGTTCGGGCACCATCCAGCGCGGCACCACGATCAGTGGCAGCACCATTCCTTTGACCGATGTTTCCTGGTCGGATGAGCCGCATGACACCAAAGTGAAGCCCACCGAGCCCTTTGCATGGGCTGACCCTGCCCGGAAAGGCAAAAACGGGGCCGGGACCTCACCCATCCTGCCGGTTAGCCACGCGCCCGGGGACGCGAAAGCTCCGTCTCCGCTTCCCACCTCAATCACCCAACCTGATCAGCAAAAAACTGCCCAACCGGCTCAGGCCGGCCCTGTCAGTGCACCTTCCATGAGTCCATCCACGTCGTCCCCTGTCGTGCTGCCCCCAGTGGGAATTGGCGGCAAGTGAACTGATATTCGTGACCATGTGTAGCCTCAAATCCTTCAACGATGCTCCCGGTTGGGGTGTCTAAAGGTTTGGGGAAACCTATCCTTTTCTGGGGCGGTACAAGGTCACGCAAGCCCTGGGAGAAAGCGCCGTGGGTAGCCAAAGCCTGGGTGAAATCCAAGCCCGCATGGATCATCTCAGGGGTGAAATCGAACGGCATAATCACCTCTATTACACAAAAGCCGAACCCGAGATTTCCGACCGCGAATACGACCGGCTGATGGCTGAGTTGGCTGAACTGGAAAAGGCCCACCCGCATCTGGACCGGGCCGACAGTCCCACCCACAAGGTGGGGGGATCGCCCATCGAGGGGTTTGTCACGGTTCCCCATTCCGAACCGATGCTGTCGATTGACAACACCTACACCGCCGACGACTTGAGGGAGTTTGACAAGCGTGTCCGCAAGTGGCTGGATGGCGCGCCGGTGCACTATTTCGTGGAGGCGAAGATTGATGGCGTGGCCATCGCTTTGCGTTTCGAAAACGGTGTGCTGACGCAAGGTCTCACACGCGGAGATGGGGAAAAGGGGGATGATGTCACCAGCAACCTGCGGACGGTAAGGGACCTGCCCCTCCGTCTCCTGGGCAAAAACCATCCACCGGTGCTGGAAGTGCGGGGCGAAGTGTACATGGCCCGGGCGGATTTTGCCCATCTGAATCAGACCAGGCAAGCCGAAGGGCTTGAACCGTTTGCCAATCCGCGCAACTCCACCGCCGGATCACTGAAGCTGCTGGACCCGACTTTGTGCGCCAGGCGGAAGCTGAGGTTGTTCGTCTATGGCATCCAGAAAGCGGATGAGCTGGGTGTGAAAACCCATCAGGAGGCCCTGGGGAAGGCGAAAGAATGGGGGCTGCCAGTCAACCCGCTGGGTGAGGT
>CAWUOE010000640.1:0-2137 GCA_963923355.1 uncultured Gemmataceae bacterium
TGCGGGACTTGGCGAGGTGGGGGCAGATGGTGCAGGCGGAGGTTTTTTTTCTTAGTTCTTCCAAGCGATCGGCTTTGGAGCCGGAAGTTAAGTTTACGTTTAGGTTTACGTTTAAGTTGGGCTTGGGAGCGGCAGTTGAGGAGTGGGGGGAGGGGGAAATCGAAGATGGTTCTGCCTCGCGTCCTACCTCGCTAACTCGGTGAGGGCTTCGCAGGGTTGACGCTGGGCTGGACGCAGAGGCCTGCGTCCCTACAGAAACTTGGGCAGCAGGGAGGCGACGGGTGAGGCCGGCCGGGAGCCAGGCATCTTTTTTTCCAGAGCGGCGGAGCAGCTGGACGTAGCGGGCGGCCTGGGAGCGGAGTTCAGAGTCCATCGAGATAGGATTGGAATGCCGCAAAATCGTCCGGAGGGGGAGCCTCAAACGAAAGGTATTCACCGGTGCGGGGATGGCTGAAGGAGAGCCGGTGGGCGTGAAGAAGCTGGCGTTTCACCCCGGCGGTGCGGGTCAGTGTGTTCACGCCGCCGTACAGAGGGTCGCCGGCGACCGGGCAACCGGCGGCGGAGGCGTGGACGCGGATCTGGTGGGTGCGGCCGGTGAGAAGTTTCAGTTCGAGGAGGGAAGCCCCGGGCCAGGAAGCGACGACTTTCCAGTCGGTCCGGGAAGGGCGGCCCTTGGTGCGCACGGCCATTTTCTGGCGGTGGACGGGGTGGCGCCCGATCGGACCTTCCCACGAGCCCACCTGCCCTTTGGGGCGACCCAGCACAAAGGCGAGGTAGGATTTCTGGGTTTCGCGGTCCTTGAACTGGCGGCTGAGTTCGCGGTGGGCGGCGTCGGTTTTCGCGGCGACGAGGATTCCGGAAGTTTCGAGATCGAGCCGATGAACGATGCCGGGACGGTCCGGGCCTCCGCCGGGGGCGAGATGGCCCGAGCAGTGATGCAGCAGGGCGGCGGCGAGGGAGCCCGTGGGTCGGCCGGCGCCCGGATGGACGGCGATCCCCGGGGGTTTGTTGAGGACAATGACGTCGGCGTCCTCGTGGAGGATGTCGAGGGGAATGGGTTCGGGCTCCACGTGACGAGGGGCCGGATGGGGAATTCGGATGGTGATGGTGGAGCCGACGGGAAGGAGGTCGCGTGGTTGCACGGGTTGGCCGGCGAGATCCACGCGGTTGGCCTTGATCCATTGCTGGATTTTGCTGCGGGATTCGCCACTCAGGCGGGCGAGAACGAGATCGGCGCGTTCATGGCCATCCGCGGGGCCGATGACGCCGCTCCAGATCCTTTCTTGGGTCGGAACAGGTTTTCGGCGAGGTTGCTGGGGATGTCGGGCCATGTCTTTCTGATCCTGCCGTTTTTTTGCTCGCTGGTCTATGCGATCGGGGCGCTGTTTTTGAAACGCTCGATGGAGGCGGGCCAATCGCCTCGGCATGTCCTGGTGGCCTGCAACCTGGCGATGGCCTTTTTTTCCCTGCCGGTGCTGCTTTGGGCGCAGCCGCCGCCCTCCGGTCTGCCGATCTGGGTCTGGCTGGCGGCTCCGGCCTGCTCCGTGCTGTTTTTTCTCGGGCAGATCGGGACCTTCCGTGCGTTGTCGGGCGGCGATGTTTCCGTGGCGACCCCGATTCTGGGAACGAAAGTGGTGATCACCGCCCTGCTGGGCGCGTTCTTTTTGCCGGGGGGAGTGGCTCCGCGTCTGTGGGTGGGTGCCTGCCTGGGCACGGCAGGGGTGGCGCTGGTGGGATTGCAACCCGGGGTGCACAGCGGAAAGGCGCTGCGCACCGTGGGCTGGGGATTGATGGCCGCGGCGGTTTTTTCCCTGACGGATGTGCTGGTGGCGCGGGCCGCGAAGGAAATCGGATTCTGTGTTTTTGGCCCATGGATGATGGTGGGGATGGCGGCCTTGTCCGTATGGGTGATGCCGCCCCAGCAGTGGGGAAGAATTTACCGGGGTCACGGCAGCGGATGGACCCTGGCGGGCACGGCTTTCATCGGTCTGCAGGGGGCTTTTCTTTATGCGGCGATCGCCCTGTCGGGAGATCCCGTGGGAGTGAACATCGTCTATGCGGTGCGGGGATTGTGGTCGGTCATCCTGGTGGCTTCCCTCGGCAAGTGGCTGGGCAACCGGGAGGCGGGTTTGGGTGG
>CAWUOE010000641.1:0-2136 GCA_963923355.1 uncultured Gemmataceae bacterium
ACCAGGTTCAGGACGGCAAACGACTGCTGGTGGACAAGGTGGATGTGTTGCGGGAAGTGCCTTTGGACCTACCGGGCCTCAATGAGAAGCCGAAGGCAACGAAGGCTCCTGCAAAGAAGAATTGACCCCGGCCTCGTTGAACTCCCCTTCCCACCGCGCCATCACCACCGTTGCCAGGCAGTTGCCCACAAGATTGATGCTGGTTCGGGCCATGTCCATGAAGGCGTCCACACCCAGGATGGTTCCTACCGCGGCGAGGGCCAGTGTCAATTGTTCAGGCTGCAGAGTGCCTTTGCCCTGCAGGTAAGCCCCAAAACTGACCAGGGTACCCGAGAGAATCACCAGGGATGCCCTGGGTACTGCAGCCACGCCCTTGCTGGTCAGCATGAGCATCAGCATCATCAGCAACTGATCCGAAAAAGCCAACTCAACACCCGCCGCCTGGAAACAGAAAATACTGGCCACAGCCAGGTACAGGGTCGAGCCGTCCAGGTTGAAGGAATAGCCCGTGGGCAGCACGAACGCGACAATCCGCCTGGGCACCCCGAATGCTTCCAGGTTTTGCATGGCCTTGGGCAAAGCCGCCTCGCTGGAAGCGCTGGAAAAAGCCAGGAGGGCCGGCTCCCTTATCGCGCGAATAAAACCGGCCATCGGTACCCGAAACAACACCATCACGGGCACAAGGACCACCAGGCAGAATACTGCCAGAGCCGCATACAGCGTGATCACCAGCAGTGCCAAATTGCCCAGCACCTCGGGCCCGCTTTTCGCCACCGTGTAGGCGATCGCCGCGCCGATGGCCACCGGCGCGTAGAGCATCACCAAGCCCGTGAACTTGAACATCACCTGGGCCACGGCTTCCAGAAATTCCAGGATGGTGACCCGGTACTTTTCCGGCGTCTGCACCAGGGCGATGGCGAAGATCACCGCCCAAATGACCAGTTGCAGCACCTCGTTCTTGGCAGCCGCCTCCACCACACTCGCGGGAAACACATGCTCCAGGAAAGAATCCACCGAGGCCTGCTTGCCCGCGAACTCCTGGGCTTTGTCCGCGCCGGCGCGGGTGGTGTCGATGCCAACCCCTGGCCGCGCCAGGTTCACCGCACCCAAGCCGATAAACAACGCAAGCGTTGTGACTACCTCGAAATAGACCAGCGAACGGACCGCCAAACGGCCCATCACGCGCAGATCCTCGCAATGGCCCGCGATACCCACCACCAGTGTCGAGAACAGAAGCGGGGCGATCAACGACTTGATCAACCGCATGAAGATGGTGCTGGAAAGGGGGTTGAGATGCAGGCTGACCCCGGGCAGGAACAATCCAAGGAACAATCCAACGACCATCGCCACCAGAATCCACTGGCTGAGCGACACTCTACCCAGGATGCGCAGCATGGTTGGACTCGCCCCGAAACGCCTGTTTGCCAGTTGGGCAGTATACCCGGAGTGTCAGGCCCTTTTGCGCCTGGCTTCCAGTTCCCCCAGCACGCCGTCCAGGTCCAGCGTGTTGGCCAATTGCTTGGGGCCAATCCAGCCGCGACGGGCAACCTCCACCCCGTAGATGGTGTTCGCCAACTCATCGGCGGCATGCGCATCCGGGTTTGTCACCAGCCCCACACCCAGTTCCCGGGCCCGACGGCAATGCACCCAATCCAGGTCCAGCCGCATCGGGTTGGCGTTGATCTCCACCCACTTGTCGTGTTTTTTCGCGGCCTGAAGCACCGTTTCCAGGTCCAAGGCATAGGCCTCGCGCCGCAGTAGCAATCTGCCAGTTGGATGCCCCAGCATTGTCACATACGGGTTTTCCAACGCGCGCACGATCCGGGCGGTCATCTCCTCTTTCGGTTGGTTGAAATGCGTGTGGACACTGGCGGTCACATAGTCGAAACCGGCCAGCAGATCGTCGTCGAAATCCAGCGTCCCGTCGGGCAGAATATCTACTTCTGTTCCCTTGAGGATCCGGAAATCCTTCCATTGCCGGTTCAGCCGTTCGATCTCCTGCCATTGGTGCTTCACCCGTGCGGGGGTGAGACCATTGGCAATGGTCAAGGATTGCGAATGGTCCGCGATACCCAGCCACTGGTAGCCCAGTGCCCTGGCCGCCTCGGCCATTTCCTCCAGCGTGTGGATGCCATC
>CAWUOE010000642.1:0-2133 GCA_963923355.1 uncultured Gemmataceae bacterium
TTTTATCCAGGATCGGTTCCCCCGCCGATCTCCACAAGTTGACCGACGGTCAACTGGAACAGCTCACCCAGGAAATGCGCGATGAGCTGGTGCGGGTACTCCGCATCCGTCCGGCGCACTTTGCCAGCAACCTCGGAGTGGTCGAACTCTGCCTGGCCCTGCATCTCAGCTACGATTTCTCCAAGGACCGGCTGATTTGGGACACCGGTCATCAGATTTATCCGCACAAGCTGATCACCGGACGCCAGTTCCAGTTCGACACCATTCGGACTCGTGGCGGCCTCATGGGTTATCCCAACCCTTCAGAGAGCCCATACGACCTGTTTATGACCGGCCATGCCGGGGCTAGCGTCTCCACCGCCCTCGGGCTCAAGGTAGGTGACACCCTCATGGGCCATCCTGAGAGACACAGTGTCGCGGTCATCGGCGACGGGGCGCTCCCCTCCGGCATGGTCTTCGAGGCTTTCAACAACGCCCATACCCTGGATCGCAACTTCCTGGTGGTGCTGAACGATAATGCCATGTCTATCTGCCCCCGGGTGGGCACCTTGGCCCGCTGCCTGGACCAAGCACGGGTTTCCGACATCTATACGGAATCCAAGCGCAAGGTGAAGGACCTTCTGGGCAAGGTTCCACTCTTGGGAGGCCCGGCCACCCAGGCCCTGGACCAGTTGCGCGATTCCATGAAGGCCTTCTTCACCGGCGGCATGCTTTTCGAGGAGATGGGTTTCAAATACTTCGGTCCAATCGACGGGCACGACCTTCCCGGCCTGCGTCGCTGGTTCCAGACACTCAAGCAGGTCAAGGGACCCGTTCTGCTTCATGTTCTAACAAACAAGGGCCAGGGCGTTCCCGAGGCAGCCAAAGACCCTGTCACCTACCACACCCCTCCGGTATTCGATGAGGTCGGCCCCCAGCGTTCCATTCTTTCGCTCAAGCGTGGCGGCCAGAAGGCCTACACCGATGCGTTCAGCGCCGCCATCCTCGAGGCGATGCGGGCCGACAACAAGGTGGCTGTGATCACGGCGGCCATGTGCCAGGGCAACAAACTCGAGCGCGTCCGCGACGAGCATCCCGACCGGTTTTTTGATGTCGGCATTTGCGAATCCCACGCGGTTGCCTTTGCCGGCGGTCTGGCGAAGACGGGCGTCCGCCCCATCGTGGACATTTATTCCACCTTCCTGCAGCGGTCCTTCGACCAGATCTTCCAGGAGGTTGTGCTTGCCGATCTACCAGTGGTTTTCTGCCTGGATCGGGCCGGCCTCACCGGGCCTGATGGCCCAACCCACAATGGCGTTTTCGACATACCCTACATGCGCCTGTTCCCCAACATGGTGGTGATGGCTCCCGGCGATGAGGCGGATGTCAAGCCGATGCTCCAATTTGCCTTGGGCCACAATCATCCGGTCTCCATCCGCTATCCCAAAACCCCGCTCCAGATGTTGGACCGTTCGGTGAAACCGGTCCAGGTGGGCCGGGCCGAGGTGATTGAGCAGGGTGACGATATCGTCCTCATGGCCTTTGGCACACTGTTGGGCGAATGTGCGCGCGCGGCCGAAATCCTGAGGTCGAGGGGCTTGTCCGTCGGCCTCGTGAACGCCCGTTTCGCCAAACCCCTGGACACGGACCTCATCGAGGGCGTACTCCGTTCCGGCAGCATCTTGGTCACTGTCGAGGAAGGCACGCTGGAGGCGGGATTCGGGTCTGCCGTTCTGGAGGCGGCCAACAACATGGTCCTTCCCACTCAGCAGATTGTGCGTCTGGGGCTGCCGGACCGTTTTGTCGAGCACGGCGAGCGGGCCGAATTGTTCGAATCCCTTGGGCTCACGGCCAAGGGGATTGCCCAGTCCGCCTTGTCCCGCTTCGAGATGCTGCGCGGGGAAACAGCAGCCACCCTCTACTCCACCGTCAATCCAGATCTGGTGCGTGAGGGCCGCTGACAAAACCGCGGGCTGCTAAGGGTGAACACCTCCATGGGCGGCAAGCGACTGATGGTTCTGGGAAACGCCCGACGCCCCGGTGTCAGCGAAGCCGCAAAATCTTTGTTGCCTTGGGTCAGCCAACATGCCCAAGTCGTCTTGGTCGATCTGGAGCAAAAGCAGGATCTTTCCCGCCATGAAGCTGACTTCACTC
>CAWUOE010000643.1:0-2124 GCA_963923355.1 uncultured Gemmataceae bacterium
AATAAAAAGGGTTTGGAGTTCCGTTCCCATCCAACCCTTTGCAGGACTCCATAAGCCAATCCAGGTCATGTTCCTCCACCAACTTCAGCCCCGGGGTTGCCAGGAAAAGACTCCAAACCAAGGACGCCAAGTGTCTATCCTGCCCATCTAGGGATTGCCGAATTTCATGCCACCGGTGCAGGGTGCGACTGAGGAATTCCCGCGGCGCCGAAAGATGCGCCATTAAACCGGTCCAATCTTTCCCGGCTAATCTCTGGGTCAGTCGTTGGTCCAGGCAGAAATTGAATCCCTGGCCCATCAGGTCCCATTCAACACCCCAATAGCCCTCAGCAAGCCCCAGGAATTCAGGTGCCAGATCCCTTGCGGATTCCAGCAACAGGGGCCACGGGGAATCCTCCAGGATCGACCCGCCCGCGACTGGATTTTTGAAATCGCCCCAAGTTTTTCCGACAGCCACCGGAAGGGCCAACATGGCACTGGAGAACCAAGCCCCGTCACACAAGGTTGCCATGCGGGCGAGAACCGACTGCATCTGTTCCCGGAGCACCGGATGGAAGGGATTCAATTGTGCCGATCCGGGTACTGGTGGAAAGTAAGGGTCTTTTCCCCGGGCGAATGCCAATACTTGCCCTGCCTCCACCTCCTTGGCGAACCATGCCTCTGGGTCCCATTCTCCTTCGGAAACATTGGGCCGATGAATCACCCAATCGTCCCGGATATCCAAAAGGGGATTGAATTGCGCCACCTGAAATGGCGGAAAATCGAGCAGGACCCCCAATCCATATTCAGAGGCCCTGCGCCTGAATATTTCCAGGCCTTGGATTCCCCCCACACCGTCATCCGTCGCGAAAGCATGCACGCAGCGGGCTTGCCCATCCGCTGGTTCCACCCAGGATTGAAGTAGCAGAACAGCTCCAAATCCCAACCCTTGCCAATCCTTGAAGCGGGATTCGGGAACCTGGCCCAGGTCCCCGAGATATTCCTTCGCCAGAGAGCGGGCGTTTACCACCAACAAAAAACCATGGCCCGCCCGGTTGAGCATCTGGAAAACCTCCGCATCCCCTTGCCACTGTGCGATTTCTTAAAAATGACATGGCCCAAAACCGACCCGCGCCTTGTGGTCCCTTACCCCGAGTCTTTAGACTACGCCGGAGGGATCCTGTACCTCAATCGGATAATGCGCGCCTGCGGAGAGGCAGATGGATAAGACTTTGGTGATCGACATCGGTGGCACCCATGTCAAATTGAAACTTGAGGATCAGGAAGAAGTCAAAAAACTGGGCTCAGGTCCTGAGTTGACCCCCCAAACAATGGTGCAAGGGATTGCGGACATCATCCGGGACTGGAAGCCCACGCGAATCACCATGGGCTATCCGGGGCCGGTGGTCAAAGGAAAGATCCACTTGGAGCCGGCCAACCTGGGCAGGGGTTGGGTGGAGTTCGATTTCGCGGAGGCGTTCCAGTTGCCACTCAAAATTATCAATGATGCCGCCATGCAGGCCATGGGCAGCTATCAGGGCGGCAGGATGCTTTTTCTGGGTTTGGGAACGGGCTTGGGGACCACATTCATCATCAACCACCTGGTGGCCCCACTGGAATTGGGCCATTTACCCTACCGGAAAAAAATGAGTTTTGAACAGTGGGTTGGTGCCGCAGGCCTGGACCGGTTGGGAAAAGCGCGTTGGCAAAAATCCGTCCACGATGTGGTGAACCGACTCCGTGACGCATTCATCGCCGACTATGTCGTGCTGGGAGGAGGGAACGCCAAAAAACTGGATGACCTTCCACCCGGATGTCGCCAGGGGGACAACAAAAACGCCTTCCTGGGTGGAGAAAGGGTTTGGGGGGGCGAGTTTACCCTGTGAATCCGCTTTTCTGGGGCCTCTCAGGTTAGGGCTTTCTGGCAACCAAGGCGAGATGGTGCAGGGAAGACCAAAACGGAAAAATCTCGCCAAAGCCCGCCTCGAGCAACAATTTTTCCTGATCGTTTTTGGTCAGGGGGTGCAAGCCTTTCTCAAAGTCCTCGCGGAAGGACTGCCACTTTTCAGACTTCAAGCCGCGCGACTTGGCAAATCCCCACCAGGCGCGCATCCACTTCTGGAATGCGTGGTCCTTTTCCCAGCA
>CAWUOE010000644.1:0-2118 GCA_963923355.1 uncultured Gemmataceae bacterium
CGCAACTATCCGGAAGCCATCCGGTTGTACACGCAACTGGCGCAGGACTTCGCGGCGACCCAGCCGGAACTGGCGGCCCAGGCCTCGAACCGGGCGCTTCGACTGCGTGAGGTGCTGACCGTGCCCGGAACGCCGCTGCCGTACCCGGACCGGCCTTACATCCGCGCCTACCAGCCCTATTACTACCCGCAGCCGTACCCTCAGGTGGCCGGAGCGGCGCCGGTGGCTGCGGTACCCTCGCAATATTCTTCCAACATCCGCCTGGCGCAACCGTTTGTTCCGCAGGGGAACACGGTCAGTGCGCCGGGAATCGCCGGGCAGCCGGGCACACCCGGTGTCACCGCCTCGGCCACCTCCGCAGTCCCCGCGGCGTCAGCCCCCGGAACGATCCCCTCGGGATCGGGAACGCTGGGGCCCACGGGTGGCACAGGCGTGTTGCGGCGCAGCGGGCGCAATCTGGACAACCGGCAGATGTACCTGCTGGAAAGCAACGGCAAGTTGCTGGGCTATGTGGTGCCGGTGCCACCTTTGGATCTGGAAGCATTTGTGGACAAGCCGGTCGATGTGCGGGGTGGCATGCGTTATGTGCCCACCATCCGCGCGAATGTGCTCTACGCCACCGCCGGAACTCCCTGGCGCTGAGTTGCCCTTTTTCACGCGGACACTTTGGCCAGCCTCCGAATCCGGGGTATCATCGGCGCACGCCCTGATTGCCAACCCGGAACCGGATTTCCCATGGTCGCCCCCCTGATTGCCGCGCTGTTGCTGGTTGCTTGCTACCCGGACAATCCGCAGGTTTTGGGGGCGCCACCCTGGCTTGGCCAGAGGGTGGAGCGCGAATCGAGCGCCGTGCTGGAGGAGAAGGAAGGCGGGCCTTTCATCGCCCGCTTGTCGCGCAAGCCCGACACCGTGGTGGAAGTGCGGTCGGCCAACCGGGAGAGGATCTACCGCGAGGGCAAGGATTTCACAGTGCAGGCAGCGGAGGGCATGCTGGTGTTTACCGGCAAGCCGACTGAGGGATTGAGGCTGGCCCAACTGTACCCGCCCAAGGGTTCGCCCAACTCTTACCCTTCCCGGGTGGGGCATCCTGAGCAGGCGATGCTGTACGGGCCGGGGCGCTGGTTCCACGACCACCAGGTGGAGGTGACCTACACCACGCGGCAGCCCTGGTGGGGGGCCGTGCCGCCTTCCGCCATCGACCAATTGCCGAAAACGGCGGCCCTGCTGAAGGGAAAAAAGTTTTTGAAGATCGCCATCAGCGGTGACAGTATCTCGACGGGGCTGGACGCGAGCGCCCTGGCCCGGGCCGAGCCCAACCAGCCCGGCTATCCGGACCTGGTGGCTGCCAACCTGCAGCGCCTGACCGGCAGCGAGGTGCGGCTGGTCAATTTCGCCATCTCTGGCACCAGCATCGCGTTTGGCGTGTCGGATTGGCCGAAGCTATCCGCCTGCAAGCCGGATCTGGTCATCGTGGCCTACGGCATGAACGACGTGGGGCGCAAGGATCCCCAGTGGTTCCGGGAACGCACCGCCGAGCTGGTGGGGAAGATTCGAGGCGACCTGCCGGAGGCGGAGGTCATCCTGGTGAGCCCGATGCTGGGCAACCGGGAGTGGATCCACACGCCCCGGGAGATGTTCAACCTGTATCGTGACCAGTTGAAATCGCTGACCGGGCCCGGGGTGGCGCTGGCGGATGTGACGGCGGTGTGGCGGGCGCAGCTTGGCAACCAGCGGGACCTGGACCTGACCGGCAACGGCCTGAACCATCCGAATGACTTCGGCCACCGGCTGTACGCCTGGACGATCCTTTCCACGCTGGGACTGAACCCGGGCGAGGCTGCCCGGCAATCCACTCAGGAGCGCAAGCCGTGAACAGTTTTTCCGCCCTCGTCTTGTTCGCGCTGGCCGCCGAGCCCACCCCGCCGGCCGGCCTGAAGGCCGCGGCGGTACAGGCCGCCGCCGGCCGGCTGGAACCAGCGTGGGGCATGGCCCAAAAGATCTGGGAGTTTGCGGAGCCGGGTTACCTGGAAAAAGAATCGAGCGCGCTTTTGGCCGGGGCGCTGGAAGCTGAAGGTTTCCGCGTCAAGCGTGGGGTGGCAGGCATCCCCACCGCGGTGG
>CAWUOE010000645.1:0-2112 GCA_963923355.1 uncultured Gemmataceae bacterium
AACGCCCACTCAGTTTTGGCTCCAACTGACGCCAATTCTCATCCAACCTGCGGGCAATATCGTAGGGGAACCAAGACTGGGCGGTACGCGCGTCAATCGCCCCGGTGGAACGATCCCACAACTTGACTGGTTTGCCATCGACCCCGCGTTGGCTGAAGACCGCCTCGAACGACCCCAGTTGACCGCCGCGCCCCATCACCTCCTCCATGCGTGAGAAATCCCTGAAATTCAGCGCCTTGCCCCTGCGAGACCTGGATAGGTCACGGAGTTTGCCTGCCTGATCGAAAAACAGGTTGGCCATGGGGGCATTCAGATCAAGTCGCTGAAAATCCCGGAAGTCGACCGGGTCCGGAGCGGTGGACCATACTCCCCCGAAGACATCCGGATAGCGCACCTGGAGCCAGAGGCTGCTCCATCCCCCGGAGCTGTGGCCCGTTACCAGACGGGATCCCCTGTTTCGGCCGATCCGGAATTGTTTTTCCAGTTCCGGAATCAATTCCTCGGTCAGCGCCTGGCCGCAGGGGCCGTTATTTTGTGAGTCTGCAAAGACATGGTGACCGTTGGGACAATCAGGGTCCAGCACCACCCAGGCTGCCTCGGTTTCCCCCAATCGGGTGAAGGGAGCCCCCACTCGGCCAGCGGCACCCAGATGGTTACCACCAAAACCGGGCACCTCGTAGACCACCGGATAGATCACCTGCGGATTCTGGGCGTAACCGGCCGGCAGAACCACACCGGCCCTCAGAAAAACTTCGCGATTGTAAAAATCGCTGAGGAGCTTGCTTTTCACCTTGGCAAACTGGACACCGGGAACGTTCGGCAAAGGGCGTTCCTGCCACACCTGGTCCAAAGCCACTGAAATTCTTCCGCCCTCTCTACCGGAAAGCTGGGTGGGGGGCACCATTCCAAACAGATTGCCCGGGGAGGTGGCAAAGCTGCGGCCCCCCAGATTTCTGTCTATCACAGCCTGGACAATGTACTTGCCTTCCGGAACATCCTTCATGGCTACGGGGAATGACTGCGCCCCGGCGCCGAGGACCAGTTTCTCACCGGATTTCCACCCCACCACATCCATCGCGAAAAACGGCTCGGGGTTGAACCAATCTGGTCCGGACATCAGCCCCCTGGGTGCGCCCTTGGTCAGCATCACGTAGACGCGTCCGGTGAAAGGCCCGGGAAATTCTTTGGCACCGTAGGTCAGTTCAAACTCCAAGGGCCCGGCGGTGCGGCCGGTTTGGGAGACGATCAAGGCGCCAAGAATGCAAAGCCAACGCATGTTCACACCACTCTTTCTGGATGCAGCTTCTTCCATTGCTCCTCAGCGGAGCTGGGTTGACCGTACAGAATGTCCACCTCGCTTGGGCTATCCGCCCACCCTTTGCGCAACCGGTGAAGTGCTGCTAACCGCAAACCTTCCAGATTCGGTCGGGTGGGGGCATCTTCCAAGATTTGGATTCCCCATTTGGCAGCCAGGAGGCCTCCGGGCCCAGCCCAGGGTATTTGCTGATGATTGGCTTGGGCCGTGCCAAATGAGGCCCACTCCACCAACTCCATGGGGCTGGCCGCTTCCCATCCATCCTCCCGGCGGTTGAATTCCTGGATAAAGGCACGTCCACGCAGGGCATCAGCCACCATGCGGACTGAGTTCCATTCCGCAGGACATTGCCAGGCCATTCCTTCCAAGGTTGGCACGGCTATCAGGCGGGCATCCTTTACCAAGGTGAGTGCGAGGGCGCTCGCCAACCCGACCCGCAAACCCGTGTATCCCCCAGGCCCGCGTGAGACCGCCACGGAACCAATCTGCTCAATAGACACCATGTTTTTGGCCATCAGGCCTGCCAGCTTGGGTGCCAGGTCGCCGGAATGCCGCCGGTCTACTCCCACTTCGCAGGAATCCACCACTCGGTCAGGCAATGCCAAACCCACCACGGAGGGAGCCTCCGCGGTTTGCATCACCACCATCCAGTCCCCCGAATTTGGCACAGCCTAGTTCCTGCTTCCCGCATGTGGGATAAATGATCCGTTCTGTTTGCCTTCCAGCCACTCCAATTTCGTTTTGTAGCATGACACAGTTGGCCGGGTCGGCAAAGGCCTGCCAGTCTGACGGTTTTC
>CAWUOE010000646.1:0-2096 GCA_963923355.1 uncultured Gemmataceae bacterium
AGCTCCTGGAACGCCCGGGTGCCCGCCCCGTCCATCGGCCTCGCCAGGCAGATCCGGTGCAGGGTTTCGGCCTGGTGCAGCGGGGTTCCGCCGCCTTGGTTTAGCTTGGCCAGCACGCCGGCGGGGTTGTGGATCTTTTCGAGAAGCCGGTCGCCGTTCAACAGGTGCAGCACCTGGGGCAGGGTGACCTCGGCGGTTTTCTCGCAGGCGCAGGCGGTCACCCGCTCGCTGCGGCCGAAGGTGGTCAGGAACCGGCTGGGCAGGCCGGGGTCGGCCAGTTGGACCGCGCGGGTTCCCCGGGGATGCCCCGGGAAATCCTCCGGCACCCCGGTCGCCTGGCTGAGCGCGTCGAGCAGCACCTCGGCGGGCAGGCGACGGGCCAGGAAATGGCTGTGGTGCCGATCATCCAGGCGGTTCCCCGCGAGCGTGGCCGAGGATCGGCGGTAGGCCTCCGAGGTGGCGATCAGGCGGATGAGGTGCTGGAAGCGGTACCCGGAGCCGCGGAATTCCCGCTCCAGCAGGTCCAGCAACTCCGGATTGGCCGGCGGGTTGGTGGCCCGGAGGTCGTCGACCGGCTCGACCAGGCCCCGGCCCATCAGGTGCCGCCAGATCCGGTTGGCCATCGCCCGGGCGAAGAACGGGTTGTTGGGAGCCGTCACCCAGCCGGCCAGGTGGGCCCTCGGGTCTTCCCCCGGGGGTGGCCCGCCCGGAGAGCGGTCGAGGGGCCGCGGTTCCAGGAATGCCCCGCCGCGCGGGTGCGCGATGCCGGTTTTTGCCGCGGCATCAGCCAGGGGCACCAGACTGGTGTCCCCCTGCCTCGGGCCCTTCCGGTCGAGTTTGAGACGGGAGAGGTAGGCTGCCTGGCGCAGGAAGTCCTCCTGCGTGTAACGCTCGGTCGGGTGGTTGTGGCATTGCGCGCATCCCACCCGCGTGCCGAGAAAGGCCTGCGCGATCATTGCGGGCATCTCGCTGCTGGGTGGCTGCGCCTCGCCGACGCCGACGATCCAGTAGCCGACCGCGGGATCCCGCGAGACGGTGCCCGTCGCCAGCAGGATCCGTCGGGCCAGAGCGTCCCACGGTGTCGAGGCGGCGACCTCCTCCCGGAGCCAGGCGTGGAAGGAGCGGACCCCGGCGAGGCCGCGCACATCATGGTCGCGCTCGCGCCGGTTCTGGAACAGTTCCGCCAGGAAAAGGGTCCACACATCCACGAATTCCGGCGTGGCCAAAAGGCGGTCCACCTGGCGGCCGTATTTGCCCGGGTCCCTGTCGCCCACAAAGGCTTCCACCTGCGCGGGCGCGGGCAGCCGGCCGGTCAGGTCCAGGCAGACGCGGCGCAACCAGGTCGCATCCCCGGCCAACCCCGACAGGGGAATACCCAGTCCGTCCAGTTGGCGGGCGATGGCGCGGTCGACCGGGTGATCGGGCCGGACCGAGCCCGATGCGGCGGGCGTGGTTTCCCGGTGCGGGACCCGAACGGTGGCCACGGTGACCTCGCTTTGGAAGCTGACCTGGATCGAGGTTTCACCCGGTCCCTCGAGCCGGACCGAGCCGTCAGGGGCCACAGTCGCGATGGCGTTGTTGTTGGAAGTGAAACGGGCCAGCCAGGTCACATCCTGCGGTGGCCCGTCCGGCCAGTGAGCCCGGACTTTCAGGTTCCATCGATCGCCGGGAGATCCCCTTTCCGGGAGAGTGTCCAGGCTGATCCGTTCGAGAGGGGGCTCGGCTTCCTCGGGCCCGGGCATGCCTGCGAGCATCCAGCCGAGAAGCACCCGGTATTCACGGCTACCCTTGTCAATCAGTTTGCCCCCCTCATGCGGGGCCTCCCCGGTGATCTTGCGCAACAACTCGCTGTCGGCGGGCGCTGTTGGGCTGACCCTGCGGCCGCTGAATTCACGGGTGATGCAGGCGTGGTCCTGGGCTGGGGCATAGCCTCGCAGCGACAGGCGAAAGCCATTCTGGCCCGAACCCTTGCCGTGGCAGGCCCCCTGATTGCAACCCAGACGGGTGAAGACCGGCACCACCTCGCGCAAGAACGAGGGCCCCCGGTTGGCGGGTCCAGTTGCATCTTGGGCCAGGACAGCCAGAAGGAGCAGGGG
>CAWUOE010000647.1:0-2094 GCA_963923355.1 uncultured Gemmataceae bacterium
AGATAGCGTAGCGTCTCGTGGGCTCGGAGATGTGTATAAGAGACAGGGAGCAGAGGCAGGATCTTTCCCGCCATGAAGCTGACTTCACCCTGGTCCTAGGTGGCGACGGTGCCATCCTGCGCGCAGCCCGCCAGATGGGGTATTGCCAACTCCCCGTTTTGGGTGTGAATTTGGGCCGCCTTGGTTTCCTGGCTGACCTTTCCGTGGAAGCTCTTCGCCTCTGGCTGCCCAAAGTTTTGGAAGGTGATTACAGGGTCACCCGGCATGTGATGTTCGAAATGTTCGAAGGTCCATTACCCGGCAAGGAAACCCGGGGAAAGCTGGCCCTCAACGATGTTTCCATATTCAACGGCGCCCCGTTCCACATGTTGGACATGGACCTCCTGATCGACGGGGCCCCGGCAAGCCGCTACGTGGCCGACGGTTTGATTATCAGCACTCCCGTGGGCTCCACTGCCCATAGCCTTTCGGCCGGGGGCCCGATTCTCGGCCAAGAACTGGATGCGGTCGCTATCACCCCGATTTGCCCGCACGGCTTGGGCAACACCCCCCTGGTGGAAAGTGCCAGCAGGAATTTCACGGTTCGCCTCAACTCTGGCAGTGATCAGGCCACCGTCGTGCTGGACGGGCAGGAAAACCTGCCTTTGTTAAAAGGCCATTCCATCACGGTTCGCAAGGCACCAGTTCAATTCCAGTTGATCAAGGTGCCAGGCCAGGGCTTTTACCAAACTCTTCGGGAAAAGCTGAATTGGGGCACCACACCCAACTACCGTGAGGAAGACCCAAGTGGGCGGGAGTAGCGATTAAGCTCCCTAACTCCTTCACCAAAAAGCCCTTCCCCTTCCCAGCCACTTCCATGGGAGGGTCATCCTCCGCTAAGATGTTGTTGAATCATTTCGTCTGGGGACAGGTTCATGGCAGCGCTTCTAATCGTTGTGCTTTCCGCCTTGCAGGGGGTTTTGGCGCTTCCTTGGCTGTTTGCCCTCGAGATTATCGGTGGCAGGGATAAATCCGGCAAGGTGCGGTCTGGCTGGCTGATGGAATCTCTGATTGTGGTGGGAATTGCCACAGCCCTGTTCGCCGGCCTGCTCTTTTTTGTCCCAAACCCAATTATGGCAAGGGTTTTCGGATTCATCCTCCAAACCCAACTGGTTTTGGCGGTTGCAATTTTAGCCCCTTGGGCCTTGGGCTTTGTATGGCCCAAAGGTGCCGCCATCGCCTATGCGGCGTTTCGTGAAGGCGTGCGTCAGCCCATGTTTGCCCTGCTGATGGGTGGAGCCTTGGTGGCTTTGTTGGTTTCTTTGGTTCTGCCCTACTTCACTTTTGGTGAAGATTACAAAATGATGTACGAGCTAGGCTTCGACATCATCATGTTTGCGAGTTTGGTTTTCGCTTGCATCGCCGCCAGCATGTTCATCAGCGAGGAAATTGAGGGACGCACCGCCGTCACTCTGCTCAGCAAGCCGGTTTCTCGATTTGATTTTCTGGTGGGAAAATTTGCTGGCATCCTCATGGCCGCATTCTTGATGTTGTTCGTCCTCGGCAGCATCCTTCAGGGTTTTCTGGTGATTCGTACTTGGATCGAGAAGATGGATCCGGTGCCTCCTCCCGGTTGGTATCTCGGCTCCTTGGCAACCCTGCGCCCAAATGGCGCCCAACAAGTGATCTTTTCCGAGTTGGCAATTTGGTTCCAACTCAGTCAGGAAGTCTTGGCAAACTTGGTGCTCTGCTTCTGTCAGGTTGGGGTCATGACGGCTGTTGCAGTGGCACTTTCCACGCGGGTCCCCATCACCGTGAACCTGCCGGTGGTTGCCACTATTTTCCTTTTGGCCCACTTGGTGCCTGTGGTGGTGGAGATGACCAGTGCTCAGGCGGGCGACCAAAGCCAACCGGGTGGCGTTTTGGCCCTCCTTAATTTCACAGGGCAAGCGTTTTATGCGATCTTGCCCGACTTGGAACTGTTCAGGGTCAGTGTCGCTGTGGTCGGTGATTCACCCATCCTGCCTGGAATTTACTGGACCCATGTTCTCTACACACTTCTCTATGCCTTGATCTACATGGCCGTGCCACTCATGCTGGGTCTGCTCCTGTTCG
>CAWUOE010000648.1:0-2085 GCA_963923355.1 uncultured Gemmataceae bacterium
TCAGAGGCCTGCCATAGGGTGCGATGGGCACCCAGATATTGGCCGGGTGCTGGTTTCATGGGGCCGGGCAGTTGGGCAAAAATCCATTCCTTGCTCGCCTGATCCATCAGGCACGCCGTGATGGCCAAAAACCAAAAAAGGATAATCTTTCGGGTGCTAGCGGCCACTATCTGTCCCCTTGCCCTTCCAACCCAGACCGAATGCTAACCCTTCGGGCCCACCCGGCTGAATGGCAAAAGGTCCCTAAACCAGGGAATAAAGCGGGCTCATCACCCGGCCGCGGTTGAGGAAGATCGGCCTGCCCTGCGCGTCCACAATTTCCGAATCCGGTGCCAGACCCAGCGAGTGGTATACGGTGGCTCCCACGTCATAGGGGGTGAAGGAGGGCGTCACCGGATAGGCCGCCTTCGAATCCGATTTGCCAATCACCTGGCCACCCTTCACGCCGCCTCCCGCAAACAGCGCGGAATAAACCGCTGCCCAGTGGTCCCGCCCCGGAATTTTTTCACCCGGCAAGGTGGAAACCTTGGGTGTCCTGCCAAATTCCCCCGTCACCACCACCAGGGTGTTGTCGATCAAGCCTTCCGCCACCAGGTCATCCATCAAGCCGGCCAACGCCCGGTCCAGTTCGGGCAAAAGCCGGTTTTTCATGCGGCCCCAGTTGTCCACATGCGTGTCCCAGCTCTGCACGATACCCATGTTCGCCTGGATCATCGGCACACCCGCCTGCACCAGCCGCCGGGCCAGAAGCAGGGTCTGCCCGAAGGGGGTGCGCCCGTACCGGTCACGGTTCCGCTCCGGTTCATTCTGCATCCGGAATGCCTTCGCCACCCGGTCGCTGGTCAGCATGCGCAGCGCCGCGTCCTGGTGCACCTTGGCGGGGTTGGCCGTGCTGTCCAGTGCGTCCAGAAGGTTCTTCCGGCCCCCCAGCCTTTCCGCGCTGGTCCCCTCCGCCAGCGCCAGCGTGTCCATGCGAAACGCCGGGCTGTTGGGATCCTGCGTCACCAGCAAAGGATCAAATCGCGGTCCCAAAAATCCGCCATGCTGCCCAGGCCAGGTGAGCGGTCCCTCAATCAGGGCATGGGGCAGTGTCACTCCCGAGGGCACACCATCATGCCGCGGCCGGGCTGCCGCCAGTCCCGCACCGTAGCAGGGAAAATCCCGTCGCGAAAGGATGTTGTCCAGGTCGCTCCCGCGCTCAAGTGGCATCGGTGACCCGGTCAGGATCCGGTGGGTCGCCGGCAGGTGGCCGTTGTGCTCGTGCGACATGCTCCGCACCAGCGCCCAGTGCTTCATCCTGTTCGCCAAAAGCGGCAGGTGTTCGCAGAAGCGCACCCCGGGCAGCGCGGTGGGAATGGTTCCGAATTCCCCCCGTATCTCCGCCGGCGCGTCCGGCTTGGGATCAAAGGAATCCAGTTGGCTGCAACCACCCGTCAAAAGAACCAGAATGACCGATCGGTTGCCCGGGTTCGGCGCGCCCTGCGCCAGTCGACCCAACTGCGGCAAGGTGGTTCCCAGATAGGCGCTGCCACCCAGTTGCAAATAAGTCCGGCGGTTCATGCGGTTCACCGGCATCAGCCCTTCTCCCAGGGTTGGGTGTGGGATCGGGAAAATCCCCTCGGCAGGATTTTCCACTTTACTCCACAGCTTGCTGCTTCCACCAGTCCACCCACACGCGGAATGCCGCTTCCTGCTCAGCCTTGCTTTTTCCCGGGTTCGCCAGGTCCTTGCCCGCTATCCGGATCAGTTCGCCGTGCAATCCCTCGCGCACCTGCTGCACCGGATCCTTCAACAGTGCCAAGGCCTCCACCGATCGCTTGTCTTTCAGGTGAATCAGCCGGCGGCCAGCCATCAGCCGCACCTGCGCAAATTCGTGTTGCAATAGTTCCCGGGCCTCTTGGGCGGTGCGCGCCTGCATCCACAAGCTCAAAAGTCTCATGCCCTCCTTATTCAAGGTGGGATAAGCCGAGCCCGCCAGGTGCCCCAGTCCGTCGCTTGCCTTCAACTCCCCTCGCTTGGCCAGCGCTTCTCCCAGCGCCACCGCTGTTGCTTCCTGCCTTTCAGCGCGTATCCGCCGGTTCAGTT
>CAWUOE010000649.1:0-2080 GCA_963923355.1 uncultured Gemmataceae bacterium
TGAGGCGTTGCCCCAGGCTGGATTTGCATCGCTCGGTTGTGGCATCAAGACAACTTCTCAACTCCGCAAGGCCCACTGCGGATTTGCGGAATTGGAACCTAACCTCTCATCCCACGCGTTTGTCGTTGAGGATGGGCTTTAAAATGGAGACGGTTTTCACCAAATCACGCTGGGCTCGCATGACCTCGTTCAAATCCTTGTAGGCACCGGGGGCCTCGTCCCTGAGTTGGTTGGCCATTTGACGATGGAAAACAACAGAACGCATCTGTTTCTCTAAATCCTTGGCCTTTGTCTTCAACACGGATTCAGACCGGCTAAGCTTGCGGCCAGCGCCATGGGAAGATGAACGAAGGGAATCCTCATTACCCAAGCCGGAAACAATTCGGCTGGTGGTTGCCATGGATCCCGGGATGATTCCAAGGGTTCCAGATGCTGCGGCATTGGCGCTTTTGCGATGAATGATCAGTTCTTCACCCCGGATATTTTCGATGCGCGCGAAATTGTGGGGGCAGTCCAGGTAGGAATCCTCGTCCGGAATCAGTCCCGCCATGCTTTCCAGGGCGTCTGCCATGCGGTTGAGGATACGCAAGCGGTTTTCCGTCGCGTACGCGATTGCCCATTCCATGTCTTGCCAGTAGTCCCGGCCTGCCTTGTCGGTCAGGGACAAGGATGCCAAACCGCCGGATTCCTCGGGGCAAGCCTTGCCTAGGTGGAAACTGGTGATGGCCTGGCCCATCGATCTGGACCCCGTGTGCACCATCGCCCAAAGGCGTTCGCTTTCATCCAGAAGCAGTTCGCAAAAATGATTGCCCCGTCCGATGGTGCCCAACTGCAAGCGCCCGTCCCTTAGGGATTCCTTTTTCAATGCATCTGAACTGAGCATTTCGGTGGCGCATGTTTCCGGCAAACGGGATGGGGATTTGCTGGCCGGGTTTTTGAGTGTGGGGATGGAATGGGAAAATCGGTCCAGCAGGGCGAGAAGTTTTTCTTCCGCAAGGTTGGCGGATGTCCCCTGAAAAGCCAAGATGCTGACTCCGCATCCGATATCCGCCCCGACCATTTGCGGGTAAACACGGGTTCGGGTGGCCACCGCCATGCCGTTGGGAACCTTGGGCCCGGCATGGGCGTCTGCCATCATTGCCACCCGGACAATGTCCGAGTGGGAGGCCGTAAATTGGATTTGCCTCTCAAGGGTTTCCGGAATTTTTCCTGTTGACCATACCTGGATCTCGGGATTGCCGGGGGGACACATGTTGTTGGTCATTCACCGGGGCTCACGCCGGGAGGAAGAACCTCGAACTTTAACTCCGGCACTCGCTTTCGATGAATTCCCTGCGCCACTTCCGCCCTCAGGTTTCCCTTGTTTTCCTGGAGGATTTTTTGGATGGATTCCGGGGCGAAAGTGCGGCTTGGGTCGGTGCAATAGACCTGCACCACAAAACAGTTTCCTTTGCCGGTTGAGAGGACGGAGCCTACGGCGAATCCCTCCAGCCTGGAATCATCGGGAAGTGAAACCGAGAGGGTTTCCTTCATTTCCTGTCCCAATCGTTCGGCCGCATGGTCAGGTTTGGCCCGTCGCCGGCTGGCAAGCCTCCGCTTTTGCTCCTCTCTGGGGTCAATCCCGTCTCCTTCCCGGAACTCCTCGGCGATCCGCCTGAACTTTGCCGGATTCATGGCCGGGGCCTTCGGTGAAGGGGACTTGGAGGGTTGGTCATCCGGTTTGGAATGGCTCATGCAACTCTCCACGGGGTGCAAACAGGTTCTGACAGATGCTGGTGCTTCATCAATGACGGTCCAGTATTTTTCTTAAAAAGGCTGCTTCAGGGTGACGTATTGAAGATACCTTTTTTGGTGATTTCACGACAGGCAGTTGAAAAATTATGGAAAATACACGGGGTGCAATCACCCCGATCAGCCATGTCGCTGTTATTTTTCGTCGCACAATGCTGGAAGGCCCTTGCCTATTTCCCAAACCCGGTCAGCCACCGCACCAGCCGCTGTTGCCAGGCGGATTGCTTGAATTGGTGGGCCCGCACCTGCTGGGCGGCCCGGGTCCAGATCTCCATGCGGGTGGGGTAGG
>CAWUOE010000650.1:0-2072 GCA_963923355.1 uncultured Gemmataceae bacterium
ACCGTGAGGACAACGGCCTGATTTTCCAGGCGCATTTGCGGGTTCTCGGCAGCCATTTGCCGATTCCAGGCATCCACCAAATGTCGCAGGTAGGCTGTGGACGCCTCGACGGGTGATACCCGGCGATCTTCGGCAGAGCTTCGCCAAGGCAGGCAGGGCTGCCTGCGGTCAACGGCACCATGGCACAGCCAGGACTTGGCCGAGTTCACCACCCGCAAAGGGACCAAAGCCCCCTGGCGCCGGGCGAACTCCCCCACCGAGAAATCCCTACCGGGCGCCCAAGGCAAGTCCAAGGAACCGGGGGGGGCCTCACCGGGCCCGGGCAAGTACATGAAGGAGGGCAGCAATCGGCGGGCCTCCACCACGCCCTGGTGAGTCACCTGGGGGATGGATAGGGTATGAACCTCCTCAGCCGCATCCGGGGAATTCCTTTCCACTTTTTTGCAATAGGAAATAGCGCAATTGGTGGTTCCCAGGTCGATACCAACATCCAAAATCGGTTCTGCCATGTTCAATGACTCCAACACCGGCCACCTGGCCGGCGATCACCTTTTGAATTGCGATGGGAAAATTCAGGAGATCTCCACCTCGGCGGGCTCGATCACCAAGCCACCGGCACCAGGCTGGGAAACTGGGATCTTGTGGCTCCTGACCCTCCAACCGGGATGGCATACTTGACCACGAAAAGGCGGTTGTCCCCTAACCGCCCCCACCAACTTGATGGCGGCAGGTTCAAAACCAGCTTTCACCGTTGTTTGGGCACCTTCCGAAACCTGCAACACCGCTTCCAATTCGACATACTCCACCAAGGCCTTGCGAGCCTTGGCCAAGACCGGGCGGACACTCGACCCGATGGTGGCATCGTCGTATGTGGAAAGATCTTCCATCAGGAGGTCCACCAAGCGTGACTCCCTTTGCAAAATTTTCAGCAAGCGGAACGGCTCCGGCGATATTTCTTCCAACTGCTTTGGCACAGCATGCTGGCCTTGAGAACCACCGGTTAGCGCCTGAAAAAAGACCTTCATTGCACTGCCTATCCTTGCGGGTTGAAATCCGCTGAGGACCAACAATATCAAGCCCTTGGTGAGCAGAATTCCCAACAGGACCAACAACAGGGTTTGCCAGATTTCCATTCATCACCTCCGCCGGCCGGGCAAGCAGTACCCGGCGCAACCAAACCATTTTCAAACAAATTCACCCAGGAAAGCCCCGTCACGGTTATGTTGGATTGTAGGGAAACAGGGCAAAACAGGTGAACAAACCCGGGCGGATACATGAGCAGCAGTGGGAAGAAATGGGCACTGGTGACCGGGGCAGGCAAACAGCGGGTTGGGTTCCACGTGGCCCGAGCCTTGGGCCGGATCGGATATTCCCTGATTTTGCACTACCGGAATTCCGCCGTGGAGGCAGAAGAGTCCGCCCAAATTTTGGGACAGGAAGGGATGGAGGCCCTGCTGGTTCAAGCTGAGCTGGCAGAAGAACCGGAAGTGGACCGCGTTATGGCATTCCTGCGGCAGCACTGCGGCCGTTTGGATACACTCGTCACCTGCGCCTCCACATGGCAGCCCAAAAAACTGGAACAAACGACCGCTGAGGATTACCTGCAAGCTTTTCGCGCCAACGTTCTTTCCACCGCCTTGATCGCCCAAAAAGCCGGTTTATGGATGACCAGCCAGCCCACAGGGGGATGTATTGTCACGGTTGGCGACTGGGCTGTCACCCGGCCCTACCCCGAATATGCCGCTTACCATACCAGCAAAGGATCCATCCCCGTCCTGACCCGGGCCCTGGCAGTGGAATTGGGGCGCAGAAACCCCAAGGTCCGTGTGAACTGCGTCGAACCTGGACCGGTGATGTTACCGCCAGACCTCTCACCCGAAGAACGCGAGGAGGCGATTGGAGCCACGCTGGTGCAACGGGAAGGTACCCCTGAACATGTGGCCCAAGCTGTCCTTGCCTTGGTGGAGAACGAATTCATCACCGGAGTTTGCCTGCCTGTAGACGGCGGCAGGAGTATCTGGGCCTTGAACCGCTGAGAAAACCAGAGTCTGATAATGACTCCATTTGCCTGG
>CAWUOE010000651.1:0-2068 GCA_963923355.1 uncultured Gemmataceae bacterium
GCATGGTGCGGTAAAGGTTCGTCCATTCCTGCCTGTCAGGCGCTGTCACCGCAAGGTCCCCGTCCGTTTGATTTCCCATGGCATCCGGTTATTTGCCGATGGTGCCGCCGGCGTTCATCGCCAGGTTGCCGCCGTCCATCGGGATTAGGGCTCCGGTGATCCAGGCGCTGGCATCGGAAGCGAGCAACACCATCAGGCCCTGGATGTCGGTGGGCTTGCCCAGCCGGCCGGCGGGGATACCCGACAGCCATACCCCCTGGATGCCGGGGTTCTGGCGCATCCGTTCCTCCAGGGATGGGTTGACCACTTGCGCCGGCAGGATGGCGTTGACGCGCACGCCGTGGCCGGCCCATTCGGTGCTCAGCTCGCGGGTCATCTGCGCCACCGCGCCCATGGCCATGCTGTAGGCGATATGGCCGCGGCCCAGCGCCGACACACTGGCAAGGCTGCCGATGTTGACGATCGAGCCACCCCCTTGGCGGATCATGCGGATACCCGCCTGCTGGCAATGGGCATAGCGACCCACCACCAGGTTTTCCATCACCTGGCGGACCTGGCCGGTGCTGATGGTCGCGGGGTCTGCCAGCAGCCCGTCGCCTGCAATGTTGGCCAGGAAATCGACGCGCCCGAATTCGCTGTCGATCCATTCGAACAGTTGCAGGGCGGCCTCGGTGCTGCTGGTGTCGTGCACCCGGCTGACGGCCTTGCCGCCGGCCTGGGTGATCTTGCCCTCGGTTTCCTTCATGCCGTCCGCATTCTTGTCCAACAGCACCACGGTGGCCCGGTGGGCAGCCAAAGCGATGGCGCTGGCCCGGCCCAGTCCGCTGGCCGCGCCCGACACCACCGCCACCTTGCCACCCAGATGAAACAGACTCTCAAGCATGCGTTGTGCCCTTGTCTTCTGTCCGGTCCCGCCGGTTTTCCACCAGTGACCGCGCGAGCAGTGCCATCAGCGCGCCCCAGGCCATGAAGGCCACCATCGGCCCCACGCCCCAGGCACCGATGATGCGGGGCGCGAAGATGCCGCCAATGTTTGCCACCGAGTTGATCAGGGCAATGCCGGCCGCGGCGGCCGCGCCGCCCAAAAACAGCGGGGGCAATGCCCAGAATACCGGCAAAACGGCCATCATGCCCGCCTGGGCCAAGCACAATCCGCCCAGGGCGGCCCATGGGTTTTCCGCCTGCCAGGCAACGGCCCAGCCTGCTCCGGCCGCCAGCAGGGCCGCGGCCACCAGCAGGCTGCGGGAGCGCCAACGGTCGGACAGCCAACTGGTCACCACCATGGCCACCACCGAGGTGAGGTGGGGCAGGGCGCTCAGGAGGCCAACCTGCCAGAGGATCTGGTCCTTGTCCCGGCCGGCGGCCAAGGCCTGCTCTTGCAGCATCGGCTCGAAGTGGCCCTTCACCAGCTTGGGCAGGTGAGCGCCCGTGGCGTTGGTGCCCACCGCCACGCTGAAATAGAGCGCCACCAGCAGCCAGACCCGCGGGTCGGCCAGGGCGGTCAGCTTGTCGGTCCCACCGGCCAGGCGGCGCTGGTCTCCTTCGGCTTCAATGCGGCCCTCCAGGGCGGTCTTCTCGTCCTCGTTCAGCCAGCCGGCGTCGCGCGGACGATCGGGCAGCACGAACAGCACCAGCACCCCCAGCACCACCGAGGGCAGACCCTCCAGCAGGAACAGCCACTGCCAGCCGGCCAGGCCACCGGTGCCCCCGAAGGTGTCCATGATCAGTCCCGAGACCGGATTGCCGAAGATGTTGGCCACCGGGATGGCCAGCATGAACCAGGCGACCACGCGGGCCCTTTGTGCCGCGGGGAACCACGCGGTGAGGTAGAAGATGATGCCCGGGAAGAACCCCGCCTCCGCGATACCCAGCAGCACGCGGGCCCAGTAGTAGCTGACCGGGCCGGCCACGGCCAGCGTGAGCATGGACACCAGGCCCCAGGTGACCATGATGCGGGAGATCCAGACGCGCGCGCCGAACTTGCGCAGCAAGAGGTTGCTGGGCACCTCGAACACCAGGTAGCCGACATAGAACAGGCCGTAGCCCCAGTCGATGACCGCATCGGCCA
>CAWUOE010000652.1:0-2060 GCA_963923355.1 uncultured Gemmataceae bacterium
CATAGACTGCTCATCCACTGGCCGGATTGCCCTTGCTGTGCGAACTCATGGGGAGACCCCAACAGCGTTGGGTGGCCCTTGATGAACGCAAATCGTTCTCCCTTCAGCAAACTATCGGGACATGGCTGGAGATGATGTTTTTTGAGCTCGGGCTTGAAATCAAACAAGTCCTGCTGCGGCGGCGATCCTGACATATGCAGGTAAATGACCGCCTTGGCTTTCGCTGTCCGTCCAGGCGGAGCAGGAACCCCGGCAACGGCAGGACGGGCCATGTACATGCCACCCAGCGCCAAACCGGAGTGGAGAAACTGACGGCGTGTCTGGTGCAGTGATTCCTTCAGACGCAGCGGTTTCATCTCGACCATATGAGTCTCCACCGGCAACCGGCCACCATGTCCCATCAATTCCGGGTGAGGAAAGCATCCGCATTGAGAAGCACATTAGCCACATGGAAGAGGGCTGCCCGACTCGCCGGAGCCATACCCTCGGGCCAGTTGGCGCTGCCAGCCAATTTGCCCGCAGCGTCACCAGGCTTTTCCAGGGCAGATTCGGTTTGCCCATGAAGGTCCATCAAGGCAGCCAATTCCTCAGGTGATGGCTTCCGTCCCAGGCACAACTCAAACCCGCGAACCAGTTGGGCGCTGGTGCCGACGCCTTCCCGTGCCATACGGGCGCCCAAATGCTGGGCTGCTTCGACAAAGACCGGATCATTGAGGGTGACAAACGCCTGCAACGGGGTGTTGGAACCCACCCGGCGGACCGTGCAGGCCTCGCGGCTGGGGGCATCGAAGGCCTGCATGTTGGGCGGTGGCACTGTTCGCCGCCAGAATGTGTATACGCCACGGCGGTGGGCATCCTCCCCTTTGGAAGTCGGGTAGGTGCGTTCACCGTTGAAGGCGGCTTGCCACAGACCATCCGGCTGTGGGGGGTACACCGAGGGACCGCCAATTTTGCGGCTGAGCAAACCACTGACAGCCAAGGCCTGATCACGAACGGCTTCGGCCTCGAGGCGCCTTCTCGGAAAGCGTGCCAGCAGGAGATTGTTGGGATCCTTGGCCAGCAAATCGGCGCGAGCAATCGAGGATTGTTGGTAGGTGGCACTGGCAACCAGCAACTCCAACAAGGCACGATTGTCCCATTTCAATCGGATGAATTCCGCAGCCAGCCAGTCGAGTAATTCTGGATGGCTGGGTTTTGCGCCCATCAAGCCGAAATCCTCCTCGGTTTCCACCAGTCCCCTGCCAAAAAGGAGGGACCAAAGGCGGTTCACCTGGACCCGCGCCGTCAGCGGGTTTGCAGGGCTGGCAATCCACCGCGCCAGCGTCAACCGATCCACCTGACCCGCGACTTTGGGTGCCACAGCGGACAAAACCGCCGGCTGAACCTCATCGCCGGGGTCCAGGAAATTTCCTTTGACCAGAATCCTGCTCTTTCTCTTTTTCCCTTCCGCCAATTCCTCCATGACAGGGGTGGAGACCACCTGTTTTTCCAGCTCTGCCAGCTCCTTTTTCAGGGATTCCCGTCTGGAGGCCAATTGCCGGCCTTCAGGCGACAAAGGCAGCCAAACCGCCCGGACAATCTCCTTTTGGGCGGAGGTCCAAGCGGATGGCGGCATCGCCATGGCTTGCAGCAACTCGGCCGAGGGTACCGGAACCATCGATTCCCCGGCCCGTCCGGCCAGACGGAACCTGCCCAGCAAATGTTTGCCACCATAATTTTGCCGCAATGTCACCGTGACGGGGATATCCCCCAGGGGCCGGGCCAACTTCAGTTCCAGAGTGGCGGGCTTGCCGGGTGCCCCACCCACCGCCCAACCGCTGCCTTTTTCGGCCTTCAGCAGAGCCGCCGCAGTGAAACCAGGCTGCTCGAAAGAGGCTGAAGCTCCAAGAATGGGGATTGGGCGAGGTGCGCTTGGATCGAGGGACAACGCCAACTGTTCGCGGGGAGCTTTGGCAACTTTGTTTTCCCAGACCACCTGGCGATTACCGTCCAGGATTTTGACCATCACGCCGTCCAGGCGCTGTCTCTTATACACATCTCCGAGCCCACGAGACGCTACG
>CAWUOE010000653.1:0-2047 GCA_963923355.1 uncultured Gemmataceae bacterium
CGGGCAACCTGTCGGCGGGCGCGGGCCTGCTGCTGGGCGCCACCCGCCTCACCCTCACCCTCGACGGTTCCGCCGCGGGTCAATTCTCGACGATGACGGCCGGCCAGGCCCTGCGCATCGGCGGGACGGTGCTGTCGCTGGCCTCGCCTGCCGGGTTTGTCGGGGAGACGGGGACTGTTTTCCGGATCATTGACAACCAGTCGTCCGCCGGCGTGGTGGGCACCTTCGCGGGCTTGCCCGAGGGCGCGGTGGTCCCCCTCAACGGCATGAACTACGCCATCAGCTACACCGGCGGCGACGGCAACGATGTGGTGCTGACCTGCGTCCGCCAGGTGCCCACTCCGAGCGGTCCCCAGGTGGCCATCCCGTTCAGCCTGGCCCGTGGAGCCACCGTGGCCAGCCTGGGCAACGGACAGGTGGGCATCTGGTCGGCCACCGGCGCCTACCAGGCGATCACCCCCTTCCCCGGCTACAGCGGTCCGTTGACCGTGAACACGGTGAACCGGGCCGGCGGCCCCAATTCCGACAGCATCATCGTCGGGGTGGCCGGCCGCAGCCTGCCGCATGTGGTGGTGATTGATGCGGCCACCGGCCGGGTGGGCCTGAGCCTGTACGCCTTTGCCGAGAAGTTCCTGGGCGGCGTGAATGTGGCCGGCGGCCTGACGCAGATCAACGGCAACACCACCACGGTGCTGCTGTGCGGTGCCGGCAGCGGCTCGGCCCCCTCGGTCAGCGTCTTCGACGCAGTCACCGGCGATGCGATGGGCGCCTTCTACGCCTATGCCGGCCCGTTCCAGGGCGGCGTGCGCGTGGCCCTTTCGCAACCCGGCGCAGGGGGCAGCAGCCTGGCCATCGTGGGTTCAAGCGTCAACAGCCATGTGGTGGCTTTCGACCTGTCCAACTACAACGCTTCGGTGCTCAGTTTCTACGCCTTCCAGGGGCAGTCCACGCCCTTCGGCGTGTATGTCGCCTCGGGCGACCTGAACGGCGACAACCAGAACGAGATCGTCGTCGGCGCCGGCCAGGGCGGCGCGTCGCCCCAGGTGTCGATCTTCTCGTCCACCGGCGCGCCCCTTTCCAGCTTCCAGGCCTTCTCGCACGGTTACGCGGGCGGCGTGCGCGTGGGCCTGGCTTATGACACCGACGGCAACCTCGACATTCTCGCCGCCTCGGGCGAGGGGTCGAGGGCCACGCTGAACATCTTCGGCTACCCCGACCTGGACCTGCTGGATGCGGTGTTCCTGTCGGACAGCCTGGAAGGCGCGTATGTCGCCTCCAACTTCAGCCAGGCTTCGCCCTCGGTGGTCTGATCGAAGCGAACGGGCCGCCGGCAGGGATCTGCTCCCTTCCGGCGGCCCGTTTTTTTTGGCATCAATTCGGCCAGGTCATTCGATCCAGCGGATGGCGTGGCTGGCCGAGTGGTGGTACCAACTGTTTTCCTGGTAGGGGCGCAGGTGGATGCCCACGGGGATGTGGACCCCGCGCGCATCGGTCACCCCGTCGCCGTGGCTGTCCAGGACCAGGTGGACCGGGTTGCCTGACTCATCCTTGCCAACCTCGCCGACCCACAGCACCACATGGCTGACCCGGCCCTCCTTGCTCTTGATGTAGAGCAGGTCGCCCGTTTTCAGCACCTTGGCCCGCTCCTCCACCGTCTGCGGCAGGGTGATCCGCTTGCCGCGGATGGGCCGGTTGCCATGCTGGGCCGAGGATTCCTCGGCCTGCTTGTGGACATCGCCGTTCAGGTGGATGCCGAATGCCTGGTCATAGACGAACGAGGTGAGGTTGGAGCAATCCACCCCCTTGCCATTGTGGCCGACGGCGGTCTTTTCCCAGGGCCAGCCGGCGGGCGGGCTCCAGTCCGGCACATGGTGGTGCTGGTAGCCGTAGCCGATGAATCGGGATGCGGTGGCGATGACGCGCTCCCGCTTGAATTCGGCGGACCACCGCGACCAGCCCTCGTGCGCGGGATAGCGGCGGTGGGGCGGCCCCCACGAGCCGTATTGTTTTTTGGTCTTGGGCGAGTACCACTCGTTGTGCTGTCTCT
>CAWUOE010000654.1:0-2045 GCA_963923355.1 uncultured Gemmataceae bacterium
AAAACGCCAGGATTTTCCCATGTCCGCCCGGATTCGCCGGATCGACTGCGCGCAGGCCGATGCCGCGCTGGAGTTGACCCGGCTGCGTGACCTGTTGGGGGCCCAAAGCCAAGTGGTTTCGGCCCGCAGCGAGGAACTCACCCGCAAGGTGTTTGGCGAACCGCTCACGCCGCAGCAGGTGGTCGAGCGGGTCATCCACCGGGTGAAGACCGAGGGCATGTCGGCGCTCTTGGAATTCACCCGGCTGTTCGACCGCGCCGAACTGACCCCGCAGACCGTGCGCATCTCGGCCAAGGAATTGGCCGACGCCCACGCCGCCTGCCTGGAGCAGGCACCCGAATTTCTGGAAACCACCCGCCGCATCCGCAAGAACCTGCTCACCTTCCAGTCGAGCATCCTGCACCGCGACGCCATGCTGACCCACCCGGGGCGCATGGAGGTGGGCATCCGTTACCGGCCGGTGCGACGCGTGGCGATGATGGTGCCCGCCGGCGCCGCCTCGTACCCGTCCACGCTGCTGATGACCGCCTGCCCGGCGCAGGCTGCCGGCGTGGCCGAGCGCGTGGTGGTCATGCCGCCCACGCCCTACGGCGCCAACAGCGTCAACATGCTGGCCCTGTGCCACGAGTTGGGCATCACCGAGGTCTACCGCATGGGTGGCGCGCAGGCCGTGGCCGCCTTGGCCTATGGCGTGGAAGGCATCCAGCCGGTGGACATGATCGTCGGCCCGGGTAACCTGTTTGTGGCCTTGGCCAAGAAGCTGGTTTACGGCGTGGTGGGCATCGACTGCATCGCCGGGCCCAGCGAGGTGGTGGTGCTGGCCGATCCGAAATCCCCGCCCGAGTTCATCGCCGCGGAACTGCTGGCGCAGGCCGAGCACTCGCCCGGCTCTTCGGTGCTGGTGGGCTGGTGCGCCGCTCAGGTGGATTCGGTGGCCACCCACCTGGAAAGCCGGCTGGCGAAGCTGGACCGGGCAGACCTGACCCGCGACGCGCTGGAGCGCTACGGCGCTCTGGTGCTGGCCCGCGATGAGGCCGAGGCCGCGCGCATCACCAACCAGCTCGCCCCCGAGCACCTGCAGATCGCCGCCGACAATCCCCGTGCGCTGGCCGACCGCATCGACAACGCGGGCGCCATGTTCCTGGGCAACCACACCCCCGTGGCGCTGGGCGACTATGCGGCGGGCCCCTCGCATGTGCTGCCCACCGGCGGCAGCGCGCGCTGGGCCAGCGGCCTGACCAGCAACGATTTTCTGAAGCGCAGCAGCATCATTCATTTCGAGCCCGCGGGCCTGCGGGAGATCGCCGGCGATGTGATCGCGCTGGCCCGGGCCGAGGGGCTGACCGCCCACGCCGAGAGCGTGCAAGTGCGGCTGGACGCTTTGGACGCGCAAAACGCCGGGAAGGGCGGGCGATGACCACCAATTGGGACCAGTATGTGCGCCCCGCCATCCGCGCGATGGCCGGCTACACCCCCGGCGAGCAGCCGCAGACCGGCGGCGTGCTGAAGCTGAACACCAATGAAAACCCCTATCCGCCCTCTCCCAAGGCGCTGGAGGCGATGCGCCGGGTTCTGGATGAGCACGGCGCCGAGCGCCTGCGCCGCTACCCCGAGCCCCTGGGCGACCGCTTCCGCGCCACCGCCGCGCGGGTGCTGGGGGTACGGCCCGGCAACATCGTCATCGGCAACGGGTCGGACGACATCCTCACCATCCTCACGCGCACGCTAGTGCCCGAGGGGGGCCGGATTCAGTCGCTCGAGCCCAGCTACCTGCTGTACGGCACGCTGGCCAGCCTGCAGGGGGCCCGGCTGGAGGAGGTTTCCTTCGCCCCGGGCTGGGACCTTCCCGACCCGTGGCCGAAGCCGGGGGCCAACCTGGTGTTTCTGCCCAACCCCAACAGCCCGTCCGGCACGCTGGTGGGGCTCGACCGCATCCGCCGCGTGCTGCCGCAGCTTCAGGCCCCGCTGGTGCTGGACGAGGCCTATGTGGATTTCGCCCCCGCCACGGGGCTGGATCTGGTGCGCGAGGGGCTGCCGGTCATCGT
>CAWUOE010000655.1:0-2041 GCA_963923355.1 uncultured Gemmataceae bacterium
AGGCCTCGGCGTTGTAATTGGGCCCAATCAGGCTGGTTTGCACATAGTCGTACAGCAGGACATCGGAACGCACCACGGGTGCAGCCAGTGCCGTGAGCAGACAGGCAATCCATCGGAAGGATAGGCGCACGCGGCATCCCCAGGAAGCCAGGACCTGATTCCGGATGGGCCACCGGGGGAGCGATGGACAATTTCTGGAACAGCGGTTGCAGGTGAGCTTTCACCCTAACAAAAACCGCCTAGGCAATGGGCCCCAAAAGGATGAATGAGGCTTTGTTAAAGAGTTTTCATGGGAGTACTGGAGCCGTTTATGACGGTTGTACCCTGGAATCAGGGATCATGTGGAAAAGGGCTTGGTATTTGGCGACCGGGTTATGCGGCCGTTGAGCAGCCAGCCGAGGGGTTTGTCGCGCACCAGGAACTGGTAGCTGGCCAGCAGCAGCAACGTGGAACCGGTGAGCATGAGGAGGAACTTGGCCCATGCAGGCCAGGGCCAGTCGCAGACAACGGCCTGCAGCGCGATGACGAGCGGCAGGTGGGCGAGGTAGAGCCAGTAGGAGGAATCGGAGACAAAGCGGATGGCAGGACTCTGGCGGTTGAGGTATCGGTGGAACAGGCCCATCATGCCCAGTGCCATCAGCCAGGTGTAGGCGACCTGAATGGGGGTGTTGAGCAGGCGATTGTCGAGGGTGTTGAACGCCAAAGGGAACAGGACCGCCAGGGCCAGGGGCAGCCAGAGTTTCCACAGCGCGCCGAGGCGTGCGGCGGTGTCATGATTCAGGAAATAGACGGTGCCAAAGAAGAAAAAGATTGCGTAGTAAGCGAGGACATGCGGCTTGGGCAGCAGGCCCATGGAGGTGTCGGGCCCGATGATGCCCGGCGGGGCGCCCGGGAAAAGCGGGACCGCCATGCAGTATTGCGGCAGCAGCGTGAGGGCGACGGCGACAGCGAGTGATGGCAGGAGCGGTGGGCGCCAGGCGGAAAGGCGCGGGAAACACCAGCCACCGATGCCGGCGAGCAGGGAGCAGAGGGCCACCAGCCAGCAGAGGATCCACAGGAACCAGAGGTAGTTGAAGGTGGCATCCTCGAACAGTTGCCAGGACCAGTCGCCCAGAGATAGGCGGTAGCTGTTGGAGGCGAGGGATCGGGTGTAGCCGGTGAGCCAGGCCGGTAGCGTGGGAGGTTTGACGGCGGCTGGTGGGGGTGCGGCGGGTGCCTTTTGGGATTCTTTGGATTTGCCGCTGAACAGCCCGGCGAGCCCGGCGGTGGCCATCCTGCCACCGAGGTAGGTGCGCACCTCCAAGCGTCCCTTGTCGATGGCGGCCATTTCCGAGTCATCGGGTTCGAAACCCTTGACGGCCCGCAGGATGCCCTTGGTCAACGCGGGGTCGGCGAAGGTGGCCATCATTGGCGTGATGCCGTTGGCGTTTGCGGCCAGGGGATCGCCTCCCTGGGAAGCGAGCATCTTCAGCAGGTCTGGGCGGCCGAGGAATGCCGCAGTGCCCAGCGCGGTAGAGCCATCCCCGGTGGTGCCCATGGGGTTTGCCCCCTTTTGGAGCAGCAACCGGGTGCACGGTTCGCTGCCCCAAAGGACAGCCCAGCCGAGGGGGCGGGTTTTGAGGCGGGAATCGGGCTTTTCAATATCCGCACCGTTTTCCAGCCGTTGTGCCAGGCGGGCCAAGTCATTCTGGACAATGGCGGCCTGGAGGGGCTCGCCGGGGTGGCTGGCGTTCCAGGCAGAGGCCCAGGCGATGACACTGTTGGTGAGCGGGACCAGAGTTACCAGGCCGAGGAGGCAGGGCACGAGGATGCGGAGGGCGCGGTTGCGGAGCATGGGGAGGACGCCGCGCCGGGAGAGCAGCAGGGCGGTGAAGTAGCCGCTGACTATGAAGAAGAGCTGCATGCGGAAGCCGTGGATGGCGGAGTAGAGCCAGTAGAAGGCGTCATTGGGCCGGCTGTCCATAACCATCCACGGCGTGCCGCCCAGGGACAGGGAGATGTGCAGCGCGATGCCCAGCAGCATGGCGAAGGCGCGCAGGGC
>CAWUOE010000656.1:0-2036 GCA_963923355.1 uncultured Gemmataceae bacterium
GTCAGCGTGATCAGGCTCGTCCTCAGGTTGCCCAGAAACAACAGCAGCACCAAAGACACCCACAGGGCCCCGTCACGGATGGCCTCCACCACATTGTCCACCGCGCGCGAGATGAAATCCGCCTGCCGGAATACCCGCCGCTCCAGGGTCGCCTTGCCGACCATTTCCCGGTCCAGCTCGTCCAGTGCCCGGTCCATCCGGGCGGACAATTCCAGGGTGCCGGCACCCGGTTGCTTTTGCACGGCAAGAATCACTGCCTCGCCCCCGCTGGCCCCGCCCTCACCACCGGGTTCCCGCACCAGCACGCCGCCATCACCCCGCCGCGTCGGCCCGCCCAGCCGCACGCTCGCCACATCCCGGATGCGGATCGCCCGGCTGTCCCGCCAAACGATCGGCGTCTCGCCGATCTCCTCGGGGCTCAGGCTCTGGCCGCGGATCCGGATCAGCCGCTCCTCGTCCTCCCGTTGCAAAATCCCGCCGCCGGTCAGCACGTTGGCGCGCCCCGCCGCCTCCAGCAACTGCCCCAGGCTGACGTTCCAGGCCGCCAGGCGGTCAGGCGAAGTGATGACCTGGTACTGCCTCGGCAGCCCGCCCAGCACCGTCACCTGGGCCACACCCTCCACCGCCAGAAGCCGGTTGCGCACCGTGAATTCAGCCAGGGTGCGCAACTCCATGGCTGTCTCAGGGCCCGACCAGGCACCCACCGGCCTCAATCCCAAAATCATCACCTCGCCCATGATCGATGAGACCGGGGCCATCACCGGGTTCACCCGCTCGGGCAACCTGCCCCGGGCAACCTGCAGCCGTTCCGCCACGATCTGGCGGTCTTTCAGGATGTCGGTGCCCCAGTCGAACTCGGCCCAGATCACCGACAGTCCGACACCCGAGGACGACCGCACCCGCCGCACGCCGGTCGCCCCGTTCAGCAAAAACTCCAGGGGACGCGTCACCAGCGTCTCCACCTCCTCGGGCGCCAGGCCCGGGGCCTCGGTCAAGATGGTCACTGTCGGCCGATTCAGGTCCGGGAACACGTCGATCGGCAGGCTGTCAACGCGAGTGATGCCATAGGCCGCCAGGCTTAGGGCGCACAGCACCACCAGCCAGCGGTTCTCCACCGAGAATCGGATCAGTCTGTCCAGCATCAACCACCCCGGAATTCCATCTGCTCCCGCCACGCCCCCATCCCCACCTGGGGTTGGTCAGCGCACCGATAGCCAGGCGGTGTTCAACTCCTCGACGCCCGTGGCGGCAACAGTGTCCCCCTCCTCCACACCCTCGGTGAGGAGCGCGAACAGGTCGTCACCAAGCCCAGGCCGCACCCGCTGCTTCTGGAAAATCTTCCCCTTCTGGACGAACACAAAATGGCTTCCTCCCTCCCTCAGCACCGCCGACCTCGGCACGGCCAGCCCCTCCCTGCCGCCACCCGTCTCCACGCTCACCCGCGCCAGGGCTCCTTGGGGCAGGCTGGGAGGCACCGGACCCTCCAGGTCCATCCAGGCGGACAGGGCTCCCCCGGCCCCCTCCAGGCTGTCTCGTGTCCGGCTCACCTTTCCTTCCAGCGTCTTTTCCGGCAGGCAGACCAGCCTGGCCCGGCATTTTTGGCCCGCCCGCACCCGGGACATCTCCGCTTCGGACACGATCAGCCGGATCTGCGGGACCGAATAGTCATGGATTTCAAAAAGCGCCTCGTTCGCCCGGATCATCCGGCCCACCGTGGAACGGAACCCGGTCACCACTCCGGCTGACGGCGCCTGGACCGGCAAACCCTGGACCAGCTCCCGTCGCGCCAGCAGCCCATCCAATTGCTCGCTCCCCACGCCCAGCAAAAGCATTTTCCGCCGTAAAGACTCCCGCGACTCCCGGGAATTCACAAAGGCGGCCTCGGCCTCGATCATCTTCCGCCTCGAACCGGCGTCCCCCGCCACCCGCAACTGTTCCAGTTGCGCCCCGGCAAGGCTCGCTGTCAGGTGTTCACGCAGCAGCTCCAGTTGCAGGTTGATCAGTTCCAGGCTGAAAACCCGCGCCAACTCCTGCCC
>CAWUOE010000657.1:0-2028 GCA_963923355.1 uncultured Gemmataceae bacterium
ATCCCATGGTGTGACCTGTATCACAACCATCGCGGCCGCTTTTGCGGCCCTAGAAGCATTCAGAGCTCTTAAAAAGCACGACTGCGGTGTGGTGGCACTGCAGGATTTGTATTCCCCAAAACGAGCTCCAGTTGCATTCCAGGCAAGCTCCTGACCCAATAAGTATTATTATGTATAACAAAAGCCCGGTGCCCTTACGGTTATTGGGCTTTTTTCTTGCCCAGAGTTTTGTTCTGGGCAGGTTTCTTCTTGTCAGGGGGTTTTCCCCAGCCAAGATGAAGGGGATCTGTCGTTCCCCTGCCTTGGATACGCCGTCCCTGCCAGCTCACCTTGGGGGAGTTCTCAGCCGTGCGTTTGATCCCTCTGGAACCCGGGCAGGGAGAGGAAATCCAATTCGATCGGCCCATACTTTTAGTGGGTCGACATGAGGAATGTGACATCCTCCTGGAATCCCGCAAAGTCTCGCGGAAGCATTGCATTTTGGCGCTTTTGGGTGATTGTCTGGTCGTGCGCGACCTCGGAAGTACCAACGGAATTCAGGTCAATGGCAAGTCGATGGTAGAGGCTAGGGTCCTGACAGGAGATGAACTGGCGATTGGCGGATGCCGTTATCGCCTGGAGGCGGAACAAAAACCCCCTGCCCAGTCTCATGCCACCTTGCAATCACTCATGCGATGATCCGTAGCCTCCCGGAAAACAGCACTCAACTGCTGGCGCTTCGGTAAGACCGGATGGATTTCCTGAAAATCCATCGGCTAACCAGAAGCATCAGCAAACCGGCGCAAACCGTCCACACCAATATGGCGGGTTCGAGTATGCGTACCATGGCCTCGGCCGGAACACTCACCACCAGCAGAGCGGGCAGGATGAAGGTGAAAACCTTCTGGATCAAAGCGGCCCAAGGTTCTTCATAAATGTCCCTCGGGTAACGCATCAGCGAGGAAAAGAGCCACCATAGCTCCATCAGGCTTTGGTTGCGCACCATCCAGATAGCCGTTGAGGCCAGAATGAGCAGGAAGGAATAGGCCATGGCTATTCCTGAAACCAGCGCCACCAAAAAACCCGTCAGGCGGGCTGGGGTAACCGGTTCCCCCAGCTTCCAAAGGCCGAAACCCATCAAGGCCCCGCCGATCAGTATCTTGGGAGCAGTTGACCAGTCGATATGACGGAAACTTAGTAAAAATTGCTCGTCAATCGGCTTCAAAAGAAAAAAATCCAGATTTCCCGTGCGGACCAATTCGCCAAATTCGACGCAATTTTCAAGAAACAAGGTCTCGATCAAACCTTCCAGGGCGTAGTAGCAACCCAGAAAAAAGAGATACTGGTATTCGTTCCACCCCTCGATGCGCGATGTGTTCCGGAAAATGGTGTGGAAGAAAAGCAGCAGGATGCCAAGCCAAACCACCTCGAGCAAAACCTTCATCAGGAAATTACCGCGAAAGGCCAATTCACGATTCAAACTGAAAAGACCGAACGAACCCAACAGCCTGAGGTAGCTGCCAAATCCGCGTCGGGTACCGGTTTCCTTGCCAACCCCCAAGGGAATTCCTCCCGTCCTTCACCCACCAAAGGCGCTGAAACGCCTTAAACCCAGACGAAGGGCCACCCTGCCCACCACAAAAAAGGCCACACACCAGCCACACTCGACAAGCAGGCCTATCAACATCGATTCAGGAGATTCCCTGCCCAAAATGACGGATGCCGGAAAGTAGGCCAGGTATTGAAAAGGCAACTCCTTCAGGAATGTTGCCATACTGCCCCCGAACAAATCGAGCGGCATCAGGTGACCGGACAGGAAAAAACTCACCGTATTGACAAGGTAGAGGAAGGAACTGATCTCCAAAAACCAGAATCCCAGGAGGCCCAGCGAGAATTCCATCAGATAACCGAGCAGGAATCCCAACAACAGGCTTGCCAGCCAGACACCCCAGACCATCGAGTCTTTGGGCCACTCAAAATATCCACCCATCAACCAGAAAAGCAGGGCATAGGGCACCGCTGAGGTGACGATGTACGCCACCTTGTGGG
>CAWUOE010000658.1:0-2025 GCA_963923355.1 uncultured Gemmataceae bacterium
CCCAGCCCTGCCCCACCCCGAGCCCGTCGCCGAGGACATTCCCCTCGAAATCCTCCACGAGGACGAGTGGATGGCGGTCATCAACAAGCCGCACAACATGGTGGTTCATCCCGCCCGTGGGAACTGGTCGGGCACTCTGGTGAACGCCCTGCGGTTTCATTTCCCCAAACTGAGCGGCATCAACGGGGATTACCGGGCCGGCATCGTACACCGGCTGGACCGGGACACCTCGGGAGTCATCCTGGTGGCCAAGGAAGAGCGTACCCACCGGGATCTCGGAATCCTGTTCGAATCGCGCAAGGTGTTCAAGGAATACGCCGCCCTCACCTATGGTGTGCTGGATCGTGACTCCGACTACATCGAGGCGGCCATCATGCACCACCCCAAGGACCGCACAAAAATGATGGTCACTCGGGAGATGGTCGGCGATGCCAAGGAGGCGATGAGCTACTACGAGGTGGAAGAGCGGTTTCAGGGCCACACCTTCGTGCGGGTCCAGCCGCGCACCGGGCGCACGCACCAGATTCGGGTGCACCTGGCCCATGTGGGTTGCCCCATCTTGGCGGACAAGGCCTACACGCCCCACGACCGGTTCATGTTGTCGGAGGTGGTGGCCGGATTGCCCGAGGCTGAGGATGTGCAACTGCTGACTCGCCAGGCGCTACATGCTCTCCGCATACGCTTCGAGCACCCACGCACGGGCAAGGTGGTGGAATTCACCGCCCCCCTGCCCGACGAGTTCCAAAAAACTTTGGAGGCGCTAAGGAAACACCGGCCGTGGCGGTCACCCGTCCCCGGCCGGCGTGGCTGATTTGCCCGAGATAACGGCTTACTTGCCCGGAGTTTTGGCGGAAATCTCCAGCTTGGCCGACCGGCGCATGTGGGCGGCAACCTGGTCACGCAGGCGCTCGCCATAGGCCTCTTTCACATCGTCCTTCACATCCTCGAATTTCACATCCTTGCCGGCTTTCTTGTCCACGGTCAGGATGATGTGGTAACCGAAAGGCGTCTCCACCACATCACTGATGGTGCCCGGTTTTTGGGCAAAGGCCACCTTGGCGAATTGCTCCACCATGCTGCCATCCCGGGCGAACCAACCCACATCCCCTCCCTGTGCCTTGCTGGGGCAGGTGGAATACTGCTTGGCATAGGCGGTGAAGGTCTCATCCACCGTCTCTTGCCGTTTTTGCTCGGCGGCCAGTTTGTCCGTGGTCACCCCGGCCGCTGCCTTCAGGGCTGCCTGATCCACCGCTGCCTTGATTTGCAAAAGGCGCTGCTTGGCCGCCTGGTTTTGGGCGGCATCTTCTCCCGAAGCCAGAAGGATATGCCTGGCCCGCACGGTGCTGCCATCAAACAGGGCCGGGTCCGATTGGAAAAGGGCTTTCAGGGCGGCGTCGGTCGCCTGGGCGTTCAGGTATTTTTCCCAGCGGATTTCAGCCGCGACATGCTTGTCCAACTCGCCGGGAGCCAGCTTCAGCCCGGTCAAAATCTCTTCCAGCGTCTTGTTCTGGCCCTTTGCCTCGGCCCGCATTTCTTCGATCCGCGCGGTGATTTCCGCCGGTGTGGCCTGAAGCTTCCCCTGTACCAGGAACTGGTCCACCAGCTCGGTATCGATCAGCTCATTCAGCACCTCATCGCGCGATTCTTCCCTCTTGTCCGGGGCAAATCGTTCCAGGGCCCGGTCCAGGGCCATTTGGGTGATGGTTGTGCCGTTCACCTTGGCCGCAACCGTGCCCGCAGGGGCTGCGGGCGTTGTGGCGGGAGACGTAGCGGCAGCCGGCTGAATCACGGACGGCGGCGCGGGAGGTTGGGCAATCAAGCTGCCACCAGCTACCAACCCCAGCCCCAGGGCCAAATGTTTTTTCGAATCCATGGTGCCTGTGCCTCCCCTGAATATTGCCGTTTCCCACTGGAATCGGCCCCATTTCGGCGAAGGATAGGCAAACCACCCGGGCTGGCGCTAGATGAACTGTTCCCAGGATCCGCCAGTGCGTCCCTGGTCCATGGCCTGGCGCATCTGGCGTA
>CAWUOE010000659.1:0-2020 GCA_963923355.1 uncultured Gemmataceae bacterium
AGTCCACACCGTGCGACCCCCCTTGGGAGCCTGATTGTGGCACTGGATTCAAACGCTTGGCGTGAAGGATCGGCCCGATGAACCCGCTTCAATCCGCTCCAGCCGGCAACAGCACACTTTCCAGGGTCCGAACCGCCAGGGCCGGACTGGTTCGCGCCTGTGCACTGGGCGCGATCCTGGCAGGTTTTGCCAGCCTCAAGGCTGCACCTCCCACCCCTGTTGAAATTCTACAGTTCAAACCGAAACAGGAAGGTATTTCTCCCTCACTTCCGAAGTCTGGGGAGGAGTCTTCCTGCAAGGTGGAACTCATCAAGGGGCAGGAAAAAGGCAGTGGTTGGCTACTCCGGGATGTCTCAGGGCAACCCCTGCGTCGCTTTTTCGACACCAATGATGACAATAAGAGTGATGTTCGCAGTTTTTATCAAGATGGAATAGAAATATATAGAGAAATAGATTCAAACTTCGATGGCACCACGGACCAGTACCGGTGGTTCAATGGGGCGGGAAGTCGTTGGGGCATCGACGCCAATGGCGATGGGACCATCGATACTTGGCAGGTGATCAGTCCAGAAGAACTGTCCCAGGAAATGGTCCGGGCGCTTTCAGCACGGGACCAATCACGTTTCAACGCCCTCTTGTTGAACCCCAACGACCTGAAGCAGATGGGGCTGAATCCAGATAAAGCTGCCGTCTGGGCCGAAAAGGTTTCTGGTGCTGCGGCAAGATTTTCCCAGGCTGCCGGAAAATTGCCCGCTGGAGCCATTGGTTGGCTGCACTTAGAGCTCGGCGTACCCCAATGCCTACCGGCTGACCAGATCGGAAGCAGGTACGACCTGATCCGCCATCGACGGGGAACCGTATTGCTGGATCTGGCCGGTAAAACCGAATGGCTCCAGACAGGTGAGTTGGTTCAGGTGGGTGCGGCCTGGCGGGTGGTAGAAGGGCCTTCCCTGGGTGCCCTGACCGAGGAGGATACCGCCACCACAGCCGGCACACGCCCACTGGGCAAGCTTGATTTCGACAAGGATCCGGACCTGCGCAAAATGGTGGAAGATTTGGGGGCCTTGGACCGCCAGATTGCCCAGGGAAGCCCGACTCCCAAGCAGCACATGGGGCGTGCAGACCTGCTGGCCAAAATCGCCGGCAAGTTGAAACCTGAGGACCGTGACCCATGGCTGCGACAAATCGCAGACAGCCTCTCCTCTGCTGCCCAGGGCCCCAACAATTCGGGTGATCCCGCCGCCATGAATCGACTCGTGGAGCTGGCCTCCGAACTGGTGAAGGCAAATCCCGGCACGCCTTTGACAGGCTATGTCGTTTTCCGGCAAATGCAGGCGGAATACTCCATCCGCCTGATGAAGCCGGGCGAGGACTTTTCCAAGGTCCAACAGGACTGGATCGGCAAACTGACACAATTCGTTTCCACCTACCCCACCGCCGATGACACGGCTGACGCGCTCATTCAATTGGGTATGGTCAGTGAATTCATGGGGAAACCTTCCGATGCCAAGAACTGGTACCAGCAGGTGGGCAAAAACTTTGCGGGCAAGCCACAGGCTTTGAAAGCGGCCGGTGCCGTCCGTCGCCTGAACAGTGATGGACAACCCTATGCCTTGTCGGGCGTGAGTTTGGATGGAACCGGCTCACCCTTTGATTTGGGCCAGGTGAATGGCAAGGTGGTGGTTGTCTACTTTTGGGCCAGTTGGAACAACCAGACAGTCGGTGATTTTGCCAAGCTGAAACTCATTGCTGAATCGTACAAGGCCAAAGGTATGGAGTTGGTCACCGTCAATTGTGACCAGACCGCAGCCGAGGGGCTGGGCGTGATGAAGCGAACCCCCATTCCCGGTATTCACCTCCACCAACCCGGTGGATTGGATGGAAAGCTGTGTACCGAATGGGGGCTGATGGTCCTGCCCCATCTGGTCGTGGTGGGCAAGGATGGCAAGGTGGTTAGCGGAAACGCCCAGTTGGCCACCCTGGAAGAGGATGTCAACAAACTCACCAAATGATGCACCCA
>CAWUOE010000660.1:0-2020 GCA_963923355.1 uncultured Gemmataceae bacterium
CGGAGGACGGGGAACGGGAAATGGCCAAATTGCTGGAGGAAAAAAACAGACCCACGGCGGTGATCGCGGGAAGCGACGAGGTGGCCGCAGGGGCGACCCGGGCGGGTCTGACCGCCGGACTAAAAATTCCCGATGAGTTGAGCGTGGTGGGCTTGGGAAACGGTGCGTTGGCGAGGCATGGTCCGGTGCCGTTGACCTCCGTGGGATTCGGCAATCTCGGCAAGGCGGGATTCGAATGCTGGATGGCGATCCGCGAGGGCGGGGAAATCAAGCCGAGGGTGGTGGGGTGCGAGATGATTGATCGGGGATCAACCGCAAAGATTGGTGATTAGAGCAGTTCGTTGGCGTTTCCGCAGAGGTCGACAGAAAATTTAATCCCCGAAGCAGATGCCGATTTCGCGGGCCTGTTGAACGAACTGGCCCTTGGGAGGGACGGTGCGAATCTTGGCGACGGCATCCGAAATAGGCACGCCACCGATCTCGTAGTTTTGATAACTGACCATGTGGCCGAACTTCCCCTTGGCCACCAGGCCAACGGCGCCGACGCCAAACCGGGTGCCGAGGATTCGATCCAAAGCGGTGGGGTTTCCGCCCCGCTGGAGGTGTCCGAGAACCACGTGGCGGGTTTCCTGTCCCGTGCGTTTTTCCATCTCCTGAGCCACCGCGCCCCCGATGCCTCCGAGGCGAACCTCGCCCTTGCCACGCAAGCCGGAGGCCAAAGTGGAAAGATGTCCTTTGGCAGGAATGGCTCCCTCCGCCACCACGATCATGGTCGAGGCGAGCCCCAGGGAGGCCCGTTCCTTGGCAAACTCGGCCACCTTGGAGAAGTGAAACGGAATTTCGGGGATGAGAATCGCATCGGCCCCGCCGGCGAGGCCCCCGTGCAGGGCGATCCAGCCGGCGTGGCGGCCCATGGTCTCCACCACCATGATCCGCTTGTGGGAGCGGGCGGTGGTGTGAAGCCGATCGAGGCTATCGACGACGCAGGCGACGGCGGAGTCAAAACCGAAGGAGGTGGCCGTGGCGAGGATGTCGTTGTCGATGGTCTTGGGAACCCCGACGACGTTGACCCCGGCTTTCTGCAGCTGCAGTGAAGTGGACAGGGAGCCGTCCCCGCCGATGCAAATCAGGGCGTGCAGGTTCAGGCCGCGGCAGGTTTCCCGGGCCTGGCGGAGGATATCGGGGGAAATTTCCGCCTTTTTGCCGGCGCCGACCTTGGCGACGAAGCGGCCGCGGTTGGTTGTGCCGAGGATCGTTCCCCCGAGATGGCTGATGTGGGAAACGGAGACGGGATCGAGGCGTTGGTAGCGGACGGGGTTGAGCAGTCCCTCGTAGCCATCGAGGAATCCGAGGACCTCGTAGCCACGCGTGGTGGCCGCGGAGACGACTCCGTGGAGGACAGCGTTCAGGCCGGGGCAATCCCCTCCGCTCGTCAGGACTCCGATCCGTTTGGAAGACATCCAAAGGGTATAGGTTGCAAGAGGGGAGGGAGCGATAGCGAAGAAGTTACGGTTTCCAATTTCTTGGGAAGAGTTACCCTGATGCCATGAACCCAGCGGATGATCTGAAATTCATGAAAGAAGCGGAAGCGGAGGCGCGCCAAGGTTTGAAAGAGGGTGGCATCCCGATCGGCTCGATCCTGGTGCGGGGAGGAAAAATTGTCGGTCGGGGGCACAACCAGCGGGTGCAAAAAGGCAGCGCGATCCTGCACGGGGAGATGGACTGCTTGATGAATGCCGGCCGGCAGAAAAGCTATCGCGATACCGTGATCTATTCGACCCTCTGCCCCTGTTACATGTGCTCGGGAACAATCGTGCAGTTCAAGATTCCCCGGGTGGTGGTGGGGGAAGCGGTGAACTTTCCGGGCGCACCGGACTTTTTAAGGTCGCAGGGGGTGGAGGTGGTCATCCTCAACCAGCCGGTGTTGATCCAGATGATGGGGGATTTTATCAAGGCCAAGCCGGAGCTGTGGAACGAGGATATTGCGGAGTAATTTTTAGCTGCCGGGCGCGGATCGATA
>CAWUOE010000661.1:0-2017 GCA_963923355.1 uncultured Gemmataceae bacterium
CACCGATGACTTTGGCTTTCAGGCTGTGGACAAAAAGGTGCATGTGCATGACCTGCAGGCAACCATCCTCCATCTGCTTGGTTTTGACCACGAGCGATTGACATACCGCCATGCCGGGCGTGATTACCGGCTGACGGACGTCCATGGCCATGTGGTGAAGGATTTGCTGGCCTGAGCAACTCCCGTCGCTTCAACCCGGCATCCTCCATGCCCGCAGCCACCCCATGGTAGAATGCCATGTTGAATGGGGGTCTGGCATGTCACCCAAACTGCCGCAACTGATCTGCATGGCAATCTTGGTTGCCGCCTTTCCTGCTTTAGGCCAGGAAAAATCGCCTGTTCCCCGTGATTTACCCGTTGACCGCGTCCCTGTGGATGGGGGCGAATTGCGGGGATTGGTGTACGGGGTCAATGCCCGTGGCGATATTTGGTTCGCCTGCAGGAAGGTCTGGCTGCGCAAGGCCCACCCCGAACTGTCCACCCGTTTGGAAAAAGAACAGGAAGAACGGGAATGGGACCTGCGGACTGATTACATGCGGCGGCTGGCCCTCTGGGACAAGTCCCTGGAACCAACCGCCGAAAACCGCTCGCTGAAGGATTTTATCGACCTGGAATTGTCACGGATGGACCCCGGGTTGGGCCCTGAAGGGCCAGCCGCGCGCGGTCCCTTTATTCTGGTGAAACTGGACACGGTTCAAGGCCGCAAATTGGTCCGTGCCCGACCGGAATATCTTCGCCTTGCCCTGACAGGCTGGAAGGAAGAAGTTGAGAAATTGGAGGAGCAATCGGCGGCCACCACCATTGCCGAATTGAAAAAAGACGGCATTCAGTGGGACAAGGAAAATCCTGATTTCAGCGCCCGAATGCCGGGTATGCCGGTGGAAAGCGACGGCGATTGGGAGTTGCGCAAAGCATTTTTGAGTTTTGCTAGGGGCAAGCAACTTCGTTTCCAAGGCACTGGGGAAACCATTTTCGAGGTGCCCGAGGGAGCCGGGCCCGGAGCAGCGGCAGGGCCCGGCCTGAACCAGATCCTGGGGAAATTGGGGCCGGGGATCCTGAATGGGGCTTTGGGCGAGTTGCTGGGTGAGAATGCGCCGGGCCGACAGGATGGCCAGAAAGCCGCGGCGGAAGCGGCCGCCATTGCCGACCGGAAAAATATCCGGCAATTCCGACTGACGCGGGTGCAGCCTGATCTGGTTCGTCATCGGGTAACGGTGGACGATTCGCTGCACGCCAAACTGCCCGGTCCAAACGGGTTGGAATGGAAAAGGATCCACCATGGCGAAATCGAAGCGGATGCCACCCTTGCCCGTCCACAGCTAGAAGCGCGGATTCAACAGGATCCTCGAGCGGGCCCGATGCTGGCCCAACTTCGCCAAGTGGGCCTTGGTGACAAGTTGGATGAGGCCATTCGGTTTGGCGCGGCCACCCAAGAGGCTCAACAGCAAGCAGACGCAGCGTTCCAGAATGCCCTGAAGCGTTACACCGTCCGTGTGGACGGGCCGCCGATACGTTGGCTGGCCACTCCCGAACGCAAATCACCGTAAAAAACAGACCACTTTTCCGGATTAGCCCGCGCCAAGTCGATTGTCTGGAAACCTCTCGTGAATCCCTTATAATCAGACCGACCCATCGGAATTACGGGAGGTCGGATGTTTTCCCAAACCGTGGAATACTCGCTGCGCGCGGTCGCCCACCTCGCCAAAGTCGCGCCTGCCGTGGTGAGCGTGCGTGAGATGGCCTCTGCCATCCATGTGCCCGAAGCCTATCTGGCCAAAGTTCTCCAGCATCTGGCAGATTCAAACATTGTGGTGACCCGACGCGGCAAGGGAGGCGGGGCGGCCTTGGCGCGTCGCACCTCGGATGTCACGCTGCTGGAGGTTGTACAAGCGGTGGATCCAATTCACCGGATCAAGACTTGCCCGATGGGAATTTCATCGCACGGTTCCAAGCTGTGCCCCCTGCACCGCCATTTGGACATGGCGCTAGGGGCGATGATCGACGCTTTTGGCAAAAC
>CAWUOE010000662.1:0-2016 GCA_963923355.1 uncultured Gemmataceae bacterium
CATATCTGGACCTTTGGCGAGGTCGACACCTTCCTCGATAGCCATTTGAAAGGGGGCAAGCCCTTGCCGACCCTTTCAAGGATGACGGTGCAAGGCCGAAATGCCCGCGCAACCTTCCAGGCCCCGGTTCCGGTCACGGGGGGCTATTTGCACTACGCAATCGCCCAGGGCCCATGGCAGAAACGGGAATGGAAAAGCCAGGCGGCTAAAGTGGAAAACGGCATGATATCTGCCGAACTGCCTGAATTCCGACCGTTGGTCTTTGAACTGGCGGTGGTGGATGAGCGCGGCCTCCAGATAACCAGCCCGCACCAAATCCTGAATGATGCTCCCTGACCATGCCTTACCAAGCCACCATCCGGTCAGAGCGGTTCGCATTCGCGGACCTGTGTGAATTGCTAGGCCGTGCCAGTGAGGAAAAATCGGGCGACCAGTTGGCTGGTGTCGCCGCCCATTCCCACCGCCAGCGTGCCGCGGCCAAGGTGGCCTTGGCGGATGTTCCCCTTTCAGATTTTCTTGCCAACCCAATCCTTTGCCCCGATGACGATGCGGTCAGTGCCGCCCTGCTGGCTGATCACGATGCGGCCCGTTTCAGGTCTATCGCTTCCCTCACGGTGGGTGAACTGCGTGAGGCCATACTGGGCGATGCCCTCACATCTGAACAGTTGGCCAGTTTGGGCAAGGCTCTTCTGCCGGAAATGGCCGCCGCCGTTGCCATGCTCATGAGCACCAAGGACTTGGTCTACGCTGCCAGCCGGTTGCGTGTGGTCACGCGCTGTCGCAACACCATGGGACAATCCGGGGTGCTCGGTGCTCGCATCCAGCCCAATCACCCCGCCGATGATGTGGGCGCCATCTTGCTGGCTGCCGTGGAGGGATTGGTGCTCGGTTCCGGCGATGCGGTGATCGGGGTTAACCCGGCCACCGAGTCCGTCCAAACGGTGGGCTCCATCCTTTCCACCCTCGATCGCCTCATCACCAACGCCGCTATTCCCACCCAGTCCTGTTGCCTGGCCCATGTCACCACCCAGTTGGCAGCCATGGAAAAGGGCGCCCCGGTGGACCTGTTGTTCCAGTCCATCGCCGGTACCGCAGCCGCCAACAAGTCCTATGGGATCGACCTACCCCTCTTGGCCGAGGGCCGTGAACGGGTGCTGGAACACCACCGCACCCGGGGTGGTTTTCTGCCCGATCACCAGGTGATGTATTTCGAGACGGGGCAGGGGAGCGCCCTTTCGGCCGAGGCAAACCACGGCATCGACCAGCTCACCTGCGAGGCCCGGGCCCACGGCGTGGCGCGACTGCTTGATCCATTCCTGGTGAATTCGGTCGTCGGGTTCATCGGACCAGAGTACCTCGCCAACGAGCGCCAGATCACCCGCGCGGGGTTGGAGGATCATTTCGTGGGTAAACTCCTCGGCCTGCCCATGGGTGTGGATGTCTGCTACACCAACCACGCCGATGCCGATCAGAATTCTGCCGAGAATCTGTTGCTCCTGCTCACCGCTGCCGGTTGCAACTATTTCATGGGCGTTCCCTGCTCCGATGATGTCATGCTCAACTACCAATCCACCAGCCACCACGACATCGCCACGGCCCGCCGACTGTTCGGCCTGAAGCCGGCGCCCGAATTCTCGGCGTGGCTTGAGAAGCGTTCCCTCGGTATGGGATTGGCCACCCCGGGCAACCCGGCCCTGACAACGGCCATGCGGCAGTTGCTGGTTGGGTCAGGTTGTTGATAGGAATCCCGAAGTCGTTCGAAAAAGTGGTTCAGATGAATCCATGGGAGAGAAACATGTTCAAACTCGTCTGCGCAGGCGCGGTGGCCTTGAATCTTGTGGCTCTGGGGGCTGTCGCGTCATTTCCTTTGGATAAAGATGAAAAGGCAGAGGCCATCCGCCGGGATCGTGAGCTGATCCAGGGGAAATGGCGGGTGGTCCACCTGGTGGATGATGGCAAGGTTTCCAAGCCCAATGATGTTTTCAAGGTGTTTATCGAGAACGGTAAGGATGGTTC
>CAWUOE010000663.1:0-2014 GCA_963923355.1 uncultured Gemmataceae bacterium
TTTGGCAGTGCGGCCGGGTTATCCCGTTACCCCCGAAAACGCCATGGAGAAACTTCCGTTATGGCGGGAAGCTCTGATGAAAGCCAATTTGACCATAGGATTGGTTACCGCCCCCACCAGCCTCAATGATCCAAACCATTTGGATTCCCGGCGTTTATTCAAGGCATGCCAGGCTGCTGGAATCCCGGCAGTAAAGGTCGGTTATTTCCCATTTGAGGTTGATTATCCGGCTGCAAGAAAAAAGGCACGCAAAGCGCTCGAGGGATTTGCGGCATTGGCAGAAGCCACCGGGGTGAAGGCTCTGTTTCACACCCATTCTGGCAAATACTTGGGAAATAACGCCGCTGGCCAGCGATTGCTACTGGAGGGGATTGACCCCCATAAAGTGGGTTCATTTCTGGATACTGGACATTTGGCTTTGTGTGGCGGCCCTTTCACAACGGAATTGGAACTGGTCAAACCATGGTTTTCCTGCCTTGCCATCAAGGATGTGGAGTGGAACCTTAGTGCCAAGGGGTGGAAAAATGAAATCGTCCCGGCTGGCAAAGGCGTGGTTCGTTGGAATGAAGTAGGCTCGGCTTTGAAAAGCTCGGGTTTTGAGGGAACTGTGAGTCTCCACGGGGAATATTCCCTGGAGGGCCCTGAAAAAAGGGGGGAAATGGCTGCTGCCGAAAAGGATTTTCTGGTTAAAATTTTCAAGCCTTAGAGCCTAACAACACTTTTAGATTTCCATTCCATCCGGAACTGTGCTCCCACGCGGTACCACAACAATCCCATTCCGAATCACGAAGTTGTCGCCCTCGCCATCTTCAACCCTTGAACGATTGACAATCCGGACATCGTTTCCGATCCGACAGTCCTTATCAATTATCGCGTCCCGTATGATTGTCCGATCACCAATGCCGATATCGGGCAGTTTTATGGAACGGTTATGGCTTTTCTCTGCCTCGGTCTCATAACGGTCCGCACCGAGAAGGATTGAATTGCTGATGCGGGCGTCCCGCCCGATCATGGTTCTTACACCGATCAGGCACCTGTCGATTTCAGCCCCCGGCATGATGCGGCAGCCATCCCCGATAAGGGAATGGTCCATCTCAACACCACCCAATCGTGAGGCCGGAAGGAATCGCATCCGGGTGTAGATGGGGCCTTCGCTGCTCGTGAAGTCAAATGGAGGGTTTGGTCCGGTGAGGGCAATATTGGCCTCATGGTAAGCCTGGATAGTTCCCAAGTCTTCCCAGTATCCGTCGAACAGATGGGCCACAACCTTGTGGCTTGCGATGCTCCTGGGGAAGATTTCCTTGCCGAAATCGGTAGCTAATGGTCGGGCATTCAACAATTCCAGCAAAGTCCTGCGGTTGAAAAGGTAGATGCCCATGCTCGCAAGAAACGGTCTGTCTTGGGCGGTGATTCCGTGGCGTCCCATCCATTCGGCGGAGGTCCGGTAGGGTTCCAGTTGATCAGGCGTCCTTGGTTTCTCCACAAACTGGATTACTCTTCCGGATTCATCCAGACGAACCAACCCAAATCCGGAGGCCTGATTTTCAGGGACCGGGATCACGGCGATGGTCACATCTGCCCCCGAATGGCGGTGGGTCCGCAGCAGTTGTCGATAGTCCATCCGATAGAGCTGATCCCCCGAAAGGATGAGCACCTCCCGGCATGGGTCCTCAATCACGTAACGGACTTGCTGGCGAACCGCATCAGCTGTGCCTTGATACCAGTCCTGCTTCTCAAAAGTTTGTTGGGCAGCCAGGACCTCAACGAACCCGCGGCTGAATGGGTCGAACTTGTAGGTGTTGGCGATATGGCGATGGAGGCTGACGCTCAAAAACTGCGTCAAGACATAAATGCGGTTCAATCCGCTGTTGATGCAGTTGCTGATGGGAATGTCGATCAGCCGGTATTTACCAGCCACGGGAACGGCAGGTTTGCTGCGCAGTTGGGTCAGTGGATAGAGCCTGGATCCCCTGCCACCGCCAAGGATAAGGCTGAGAACTTCCCGCATGGGTGT
>CAWUOE010000664.1:0-2011 GCA_963923355.1 uncultured Gemmataceae bacterium
CGAACCGATTTGGGACAACTCCTATCATGTTGTCTGTCAGCTATTGTCAGCCCCGCATTCTGAAAGAGTATCTGGACATTAGTAAGAGGAAGGGTTTGAAGGTGGACAAGGATGCGCTGCTGCAGTTGGCGGTGGCGGAACTCAGTGACAATAAGGATGGTTGTGAAGTCGTGTCCCTGTTGATGGCTGAAGGTGCCAATTCTGCCGAGAAAAACAAGGAGGGAAAATCTCCCCTCGATATCGCCCGTGAAGCCAAAAAGACTGATTTCCTTCAAATAATGACCAAGAAAGTCCAATAAAATCTTGTTGGAAATTAGGTGGCATGGTTCGCGGCCACCGCAAAAGGGTTCCCAGTGCATTCCTGGTGGTGTGGCATCCTTCAACATTGCCGGGTTCGGCTGGATGAGAAAGCGGATTATCCGGCGGAATAAACCGCGTGGTGATAAATCCTGAGGCCTTTTCCAAAAATAATTTCGCCCAAAAACATGCCCACCCTTTCGCTTCAGAAATGCAATATTTTCATCCCAAAAAAATAAAAATTCCGGCCAAACCGGGCTCTTAACATCGGCACCCGTGCGTCAAGAATCGACCTTGGTGAATGACACGAAGGCGCGATGGGAGACGGTGGATGCGGATGAAGCGGCGTTGGGTGAACGGGCCGTGGGGTGTGCCCATGGCGGAGGAGGTGGCGCGGTCGCTGGAGATCCGGCGGCGCGCGGTGCCGGCCGAATTCAGGGACGAACTGCTGCGGGTGCCACTGTGCCCGGCGGCCAAGGGATCCGGTGACCGCGAGGAAGACTCGTGGATCAGCACCGACACGGTGGACCGGCAAGGGGATGTGGTGCTGCCCGCGGGCATGGATGACCGCGCCTTCTCGCTCAACCCCGTGGTCACCTGGCAGCACGCCTATGACCAGCCGGCGGTGGGCCGTTCGGTATGGCGACGGTTGGCCCGGCGCGGGGCGGGGCAGGGGATCGTGGCGCGCACCCGCTACCCGCCCGCGCCGCCCGGTTGGCCACCTTGCCAACCCTGGCTGCCCGATACCGCCTGGAGCCTGATTACCCGGGGATTGCTGGCGGGCAAGTCGATCGGCTTCGTGGCCTTGAGGGCCAGATCCCCCACCCGCGAGGAACTGCGGGCCCGCCCGGACTGGGCCGGCGCCCGCCGGGTGATCACCGACTGGCTGCTGGTGGAGTACGCGTGCGTCACGCTGCCCGCCAACCCTGAAACCCTGCTGGCCGAATCCTCCACGGTCGAGGATCTGGCCGGCGCCGGACAGCGCCTGGGCGAACTGCTCGCCGGGCGCCCCGATGCACAACCCTGATGCGAGCGAGATGAGACACACCATGGAAGAGACCACGACGATGCAACATGACCACACCCTAAACCAGACGACAGGCACCGCCACGCTGGAACGCACTGAAACCGAGACCTCGCGTTCCCGGCCGGATGTGACCGAGGCGGTGGCGAAGAACCTGTGCGACGCGGTGGAGCGCCGGCTGCGCGAGGCGGGGCGGGCCCGGAGCCTTTCCCGCAAAGGGGCCGCGGCGGTGCTGTTCGGTGACACCGGCCAGCCCGATGACCCGCGCCGCAACTTCGCCGACTGGCTGCTGAGCGTGCGTCAGAACGACCAGAAGCGTCTGGAAGACACCTACGGCTCGCAGAAAACCGCCCTCACCGGGCAGGTGGGCGCGCTGGGGGGCTACCTGGTGCCCGAGGAGTTTCTGCCCCGGCTGATGCGGGTGGCCGGCGAACGGGCCATCGCCCGGCCGCGCGCCACGGTGTTGCCGATGGCGTCGCGTTCGCTGCAGGTGCCCGCGTTGGACACCAGCCCGGGCGTGGCGGCCGGCGACACGCCGGTCTTCGGCGGCCTGGTGGCCCGCTGGAGCGAAGAGGGGGCGCCGCTGACCCAGACCGAGCCGGTCTTCCGGCAGGTGGAGCTGGTGGCCCGCGAGTTGTCGGGCTACGCCAAGGTCTCCAACAGCCTGGTGGAGGATTCGGGCGCGGGGCT
>CAWUOE010000665.1:0-2010 GCA_963923355.1 uncultured Gemmataceae bacterium
TGGAAATTTAGATTTTTAGGGGTTAAAGGCGCCAATTAGTTCATCATTTGTTGCCTTATCTGAACTCAGTAAGGTAAAAATCGTGTTTTTGTTGAGAATTTTGATGATAATGAAATTAATGGATGAGAGACATTCCCGTCTGGTAGCGTCTCTGATCCATGGACTCTGTTATCAGCTTGTTGATTCAGCTTCGGTGGCGATCAGTTCCGTGGCCTTGAAATTCTGTTGGCGTCAAAGCCATGGCAATAGGCAATTGAAATTCAAAAGGATAGGTTGGTAATGCATGGTTGGAGGGTTGAGCTGGTTTGAGTTATGTGCGTTTCTAGAAGCGTCTGGGAGGTTTGCTTTAGGGGGCTGGATTCAGCGAAACATTTACAATTTTCATAGCGGGTGTGACAAGCTGGCATGCGGATAGCCATTGGGTCTTGCAAGAAAAACCACACCTTATTTCTTACACGGTCCTTATCAAAACCTCCGATTCACCAAGTGGCGATTCGTGGCATCGTTCCGGGGACATGGAAAGGTCGTGGTTTGGTTCTTGCCGATTTCCTCAATAGTGCCATCCGAAAGTTGGTTGATACGGTGCTTGGCCGAATTATTTGCTGAGGTTTTACTATCCATTTGCTTGGGGTTTTCAAGTTTTCTCATGCCAGATTGTCTACTTGCCGTTTATCGCAAAAACCGAATATTTGGTGCTTGGCGACTGATTTTAAATCTTGGGTTCCTCGGTCGAAGCATTAATGGAAAAGGAATTATTCCTCTTGCCGGTATTTTGAAATTCCCAGCAAGGGGTCTCGCGTTTGGAAAAGCTAATAATGAACATTCCAAAGTGCCGTTTTGTGCCTTTGACAACCTATTGTTTTTCATTGTTGAATTGGTCTTCCGAATTTATTGCCCCGTCGCTCTGTCGATTTTCTTTTTGTTTGCTATCCCGATGTTCCTCAACGATTTCATCAGCCACTCGAATGGCCAGTATTTCGATGAGTTGCATGAGGGCTTCATGAATTTTGCGTGAATCTGCTGTGTGTTCGTTCATCTTTGCTCCAAAAAAAAAGAGCGCCGGGCCACAAGGCCCGGCGCTCGGGGATGTAAATCCTGGAAGGTCAGATCGCCATGGGGCCCATGGGGTCACCATCCAGGGGTTCAAAGCGGTACCGTGGGTGCAGGTGCCGTTTGAGCTTGGTGCCTTCAAGCGGTGGTTCGGTCAATCGAACATAGGGATCTGTTATGCCCAGTTGAAGCATTAAATGGTGCAACTTCATGGCATAACTCACCACTGGCTTTTTGACACCGAGGCTAGCCGCGATTTTTTTATCCTTATGGCCCTCCGCTTTAAGGCGAACTATATCGTCCAGGTATTTGGCCCGCTGGGGTTTGTTAAACAGGTCGATTGCAAATTCTATTTGCAGAAACTTGTCGTCCTCGATGGCCCAATCCAGTCCCTTGAACAATGGAAACAGATTCAGGCGGACATGCGCCCTGAGAACAGCAGGGCCGCCATCGCAAAGCTGCACCGGAAAAACTTCCAGTTTTGGAACCAGCCTGCGCATCAAGTTGCAAAAGCTTGGATTGCCTAGGTTTATTGAGACCAAGACTTCCCTTGTGCGCTCCTTGATTTCGCCAAGGGTTGGAAGTTTCAGCGAAACATCCTCATCTTTGCTCAATCGGGGCAACCTGAATTGAAGTTCCTTTTCGCGCATCCTCATTTCGGCAAGACGCTTTTGCAAGCGATCATCGGAGCCGATCTTGGCAATCGTGTTGATGAGATTCTCTTGCTGGATTTCAAGTTGGCGCAATTCATCTACGATCTTGCGTTTCTCATCTTCCTGGCTCGACAGGCGCTTCTTGATCCTTTCCTGCACCTTGGCCATGAAGATCTCATCAAATCCTTCCAGTGCCTCGATTTTTTCGAGGATACCCTTGAGTAGTTTTGGGCCCGCTTGAATGCCATCCAAGGACGCTCCGTTCCAGCAACGGTATTCATGGGATCCACGGCACATCATGTGTTCG
>CAWUOE010000666.1:0-2010 GCA_963923355.1 uncultured Gemmataceae bacterium
GATCCGCCCCGCTCGGCCGACGCTTGCCGAAGTGCCGTTGGCCGACCTATCCTTGCAAGATCATGGAGGCCCAGCTCGCGGTCAGTGATCCGTCGAAGCATCCGGAGTTCAAGGGTAACGTGGCCACCGTCTATACCCATGACATGGCCCAGGGCGGCGCCGGTAACGGCCACTACAACGGCAACGCGGAAGTCTATATGGACGTCGGCGAAGCCATGGGTAAAGCCATGGTCGAGCTGTTGAAGAAGTAATCACTAAAACAACAAACCGCTTGGAGGGCCATGGCAGCGCCTGTTGAAAACCAAAATAGAAAACCCAAAGGTCAATCGGCGGCCTGCCGGCACGATGGCGCACCCTGAGCAATTGCGATAAGAAGAGGAAAAAACACCAATGAAAACAAAATCGTTTTTACAATGCATCGCGATCACCGGTATTTTCGCGGTTTGGGTTAGCCAGACGCGGGCGGAGGTGAAATTACCGGCGGTCATCAGCAGCCACATGGTTCTGCAACAGGGGATGCCGGTCCCCATCTGGGGCACGGCTGCGCCTGCCGAAAAGGTCACCGTGAAATTCCGCGGCCAGACAAAAACCACGCAGGCCGACGCGCAGGGCAAGTGGATGGTCAAGCTCGACCCGTTGCCGGTCGGTGAGCCGGGCACAATGACCATTGCCGGGGCCAATACATTGACCCTTGAGGATGTGCTGGTCGGCGAAGTCTGGGTCGGGTCCGGCCAGTCCAATATGTACATGGGTGTCGACCCCTTCCTCAAAGGCGACGAAGTGCTCGCCAAGATGGCGGCAGAAACTTATCCGAAGATCCGCTTGATCCGCTGTGGTCGCACGAGTTGGCAGGAAGCTACACCGCAAAACATTGCCCGCTTCTCCGCGTTGTTGTTTTCCTTTGGGGTGCCGCTGCAGAAGGAACTCGACGTGCCGGTCGGCTTGATGGTGGGGGCGACCGGTGGGACACCTTCGGGAGGGTGGTTGAGCGAAGAAATGTTCAAAGCGGACGCCGCGTGCACGGAAGCCGTGGCGAAGTTAACCACGCCCAGCGCCTTGGAGGCGGCCCAGAAGAAATATCAGGAGGATCTTGCGCAGTGGGAGAAGGCATCGGCCGAGGCAAAGAAGGCAGGCCAAAAAGAACCCCGCAAGCCCCAGCCGCCGGCAACTCCGGGCGAGAGCAAGTTTAAGTTCGGATCGTTCTATGAGAGGCACATCAAACCATTCATCCCGTTCGCGATCAAAGGCGTGGTGTGGGATCAGGGTGAGAGCGGCACGGGGGTTGTAGGGATTGATCAGTATACGCTGATGGGCGCGCTGATTCGTGGCTGGCGCAAAGCATGGGGTCAGGACTTCCCCTTCATCCATGTCCAGAAACCCAGCGGCGGCGGCTGCGCGTGGGATCCGCAGGATATCGTCACCAGCCAGGCGGAGAAGTTCGCGCCACTACCGGCCAGTGTGCCGTTGGGTAAAACAATCGGTCATATAGAGAATCACCTCCGGTTGAACCAATATCCAAATACCTTCATGGCCATCGCCAGCGATCTCGGCTCGGGCACCCACCCGACCAACAAATCCGGCTACGGTGCCCGCGCCTGCCGGGTGGCGCTGGGGGCCGTTTACGGGAAGCCGCTGGAATACTACGGGCCGGTCTACCAGTCGCACAAAATCGAAGACGGGAAAATCCACATCACCTTTACGCACGTTGGCAAGGGATTGGCCTTCAAGAACGGTGACAAGCTACAGGGCTTTGCGGTCGCCGGTGAGGACAAGGTTTTCCGATGGGCCGACGCGGTCATCGATGGCGATACAGTCGTGCTCTCCTGTGCGAAGGTCGCCAAACCCGTGGCGATCCGCTACGCGTGTGCCGAAGGACGCCCGTGGGCGAACCTCTTCAACAAGGACGGCTTGCCGGCTATTCCGTTCCGAACCGATAGCGACGAGAAACGATAGACGGGCGAAACTCATGGCCCGGGTGGGGGAGGAGTTTCCGCTCGAGTGCCCGGGGTG
>CAWUOE010000667.1:0-2008 GCA_963923355.1 uncultured Gemmataceae bacterium
TTTTACTGATTTTTCCGATCATTACGGCCATGTAATCCTCAAAGGACAGTTTACTGAGGGTTTTTGGGTTGGGTAGGGAAAGTTGGGAATTCCTTTCTTAATCATTGGAGCCACTCCGTATTGGCATGTAATCTCACGGTTCATTAGGCTTGTGGGCTGTTGCATTGGATAGGGAGGCGAAGCAGGGATGCGCAGACTCCGAAAGTCAGCTGGCGCGCTAGGTCGGCTGATGGTTTTCACGGCGGCCTTCACCGCCTTGAGCCTTGCGCAGGCGCGGGGGCAAGGTGGTGGCTGGGCAGAAAAGATGTTCCAGCAGGGGGTCGCCCACGATTTCGGGGTGATTCCCAAGGGATCCTTGCTGTTGCACCGTTTTCCCATCACCAACCTTTACGCCGTCCGCATGGAGATCACACAAATTCAGCCCGGGTGCGGGTGTGTGACGGCAGTAGCCAGCAAGCGATTTCTGGAACCGCGTGAAACCGGGACCATTGATGTTTCGATGGACGCCAAGCGCTTTGACGGCCCGAAAAGCGTCGGTATTCGGGTGACGGTGGGACCGGAATTTGTTTCCTCGGCGGAATTGCGGGTGACGGCGAATGCCCGGGGGGACCTGGTGTTCAATCCGGGGCGGATTGTTTTCGGGGCGCAGGCCAGTGGCGCCGAAGCCAACCAGACGGTGGTGATGGAGTATGCCGGTGCTTTTCCGCTGGAAGTGCGGGAAGTGGTGACCAATCAGGTGCCGGTCAACGCGACGGTGCGGCAGCTTTACCGGGAGCCCGGACGCGTGGGGTATGAAGTGTCGGCGACCTTGAAAACCGATGGTGCCCCGGGAGCATTCAAGGACAGCATATTTTTGAAAACGAACGACCCCAACCAGCCGATGGTTCCCCTGCTGGTTGAGGGGACTATTGAATCCGGCATCAGTGTCATTCCGCAAAAGCTGGCCCTGGGAAGCATTTCCACCCAAGACATGCTGACAAGGCGGGTGGTTGTGCGCGGGCAGAAACCCTTCCAGATTCTCTCGGTGGACGGAACGGGACAGGGTGTGGAATTGTCCGGAGAATTGTCACCCACCCCGTCGATGACCCAGACCATCAGCCTGAAGATCCAGGTGAAAACGCCTGGGGAATTCAGGCGCGAATTGAAGATTCGGACGACGCTACAGGATGCGCCGCTGAGCCTGCCTGTGGATGGCAACGCCACACCTTGAAATTGAGGGTGGAAACGAAAAACCCGTTGGCGCCTGAGCAACGGCGCCAACGGGTTTTGTTTTTGACGGGCCGGGCGAATCAGGCGTGTTCGTGCGGGGCGGGGAAAGCCTTACACAATTCATCCACCTCGCCGCGGATTTTTTGCTGGAGCGAGGAATTGTCGGGCGCCTTGAGGATGGTGCCGATCCACCGGGCGATCTGCTTCATTTGCGTTTCGGTCATGCCGCGGGTGGTGAGCGCGGGGGAGCCGATGCGGATGCCGGAGGGATCGAGCGGCGGGCGGGTGTCGAACGGGATGCCGTTGCGGTTGACCGTGATGCCCGCATGATCGAGCGCCTTTTCGGCCACTTTTCCGGACAATCCGGCGGCGTGGACATCAACGAGGACCAAGTGGTTGTCGGTCCCGCCGGAAACCAGGCGGAAGCCCTGCTCGAGCAGTTCGTGCGCCAAGGCCCGTGCATTGGCCACCATCTGGGCGGCATATGCTCGGAAAGCCGGCTGCATGGCCTCATGGAAAACGAGGGCCTTGCCCGCCACCACGTGCATGAGCGGGCCGCCCTGAAGCCCCGGGAAGACGGCCTGGTTGATCTTTGGGAGCCAATCCTTCTTGCAGAGGATGAAGCCGGACCGGGGGCCGCGCAGGGTTTTGTGGGTGGTGCTGGTGACAAAATCCGCCCAGGGCACCGGGCTGGGGTGCTGATCGCCGGCAACCAAGCCTGCGATGTGAGCCATGTCCACCATGAGCAGTGCGCCGTGGCGCTTGCAGATTTCGGAGATTTGGTCGAAGGGAATGACCC
>CAWUOE010000668.1:0-2003 GCA_963923355.1 uncultured Gemmataceae bacterium
AGCCAGTACTTGCCCATCGGGGTAAAAGCCTGAAGCCACCCGGAGGGGGTGGCTTCATCTTTTTTCCGCCGAATGAACCGGTGCGCAAGGCGCCCCTGAATCCCTACGAAAGGGAGACGTTATGGTAGATTTCCTGCACGTCGTCGCAATCGTTCAGCATGTTGAGGAATTTCTCGAACAGGGCCTGGTCATCGCCTGACAGCTTGATCGATTCCTTCGGCAGGAAGCTGATCTCCTGCACGTCCAGCTCCAGCTTGGGGAACGCGCCGAGCAGGGCGGTCTTGGCGTTGTAAAACTCCACCGGCGGGGCGAAGACGGTGATCGAGCCGTCCTTGGCCTCCACTTCCTCCACGGCCACATCGGCGGCGAACAGGGCCTCCATCACCTTGTCCTCGTCACTGCCCGCGAAGGAAATCACGGCCAGGTGATCAAAGAACAGCGCCACCGACCCGGGGCTGGACAATTTGGACCCGGTTTTCGTGAAGCAGCTGCGCACTTCGGAGATGGTTCGCGCGTTGTTGTCGGTCAGGCAGTCGACGATGACCAACGACCCGGCCGGCCCGAAACCCTCATACCGGGCCGACTGGTAATTCTCGCCACCGGTGCCGGAGGCCTTCTGGATCGCCTTCTCAATCACATGGCTTGGGACATTTTCCTTCTTGGCCCGTTCAATCACGTTGCGCAGCGTCGGATTGGCGTGCGGGTCGGGCACCCCGTTCTTGGCGGCCATGTACAACTGCTTGCTGTACCTGGAATACAGCTTCGAGTTCTGGGCGGCGGTCTTGAAGATGGAGTACTTGCGCTTCTCGAAAATTCTTCCCATGGCACATCCGCCTCTCTACGGTTCCCCGGTCGCCCGGCTGGCTTGGCCCCAACTTCGCCCGCCCACTGCTTCCATTCACCAACCCACTCTACCAAATCGGCAGCCATTTTGCCCTGCGGGGGCCCGTCGCGCCCAACCCAAAATCCGCTCCTCGCGCATTCCGGGTGAACCCTGCAGCCGCAGTCAGCGCCACAGCAGCAGTCCAAGGACTTTCTCCTTCCCCTTCGCCAGTTTGCGTTGGCAGTGTGCGGGGCAGAATCCTTGTTGCTTGGGGGCTAAACAGTTCAGGCCTGGTGCAGCCCAGGGCTCTGCAGGTGGGTTGCCTACTCAGTCCACCTCAATCCCCCCCCCAGGAAAATTCCCCCGCTTCGAATTCGCAGAGTCGTTCCGGGGTGGTTGGGCGCCAACGGTCCGAGTATGACCGGCCACCGGGGGTGAGCCGCACGATTTCGTCCCATATCCAGTCGATATCAGCCAGTTCGACCGGTCCCTGCAAACGCCTCCGCAATTCAGCCAAGAATTGGTCCCGCTCCTCCGGGTCTATTCTCCTGGTGGCTGAAATGCAGTTGGCATGGGCGTTGAGAGTCCACGCGACAATATGGTGCCATTGCTTGCGGGTGATGTTTGGCGGCCGTTTCTTGGCCAGGGTGTTGAACTCTGCCCGGGTTGCGGTGCAGAACTCGATCTGACGCCTCTCAGGCACGAACACCAACAGCCAGAAGGCACCGCAAGCCACAGCCACAAGGACCGCCCCGGATATCCACACCCGACGGGCCATGGCTGATTCCTCCGCCGAAGAATGATTAGACGCCGGCAAAAAATGGCCCCTGCCTTGATTGGGCAATATTGCCGGGTGATTTTTCCTGACAATCCGCCAACCATGCGTGTTCAGGGTATCCCCTTTGCCTTCCGTCCGCACCACCTCCCGGCCGCTCCCGCAGTCGGCTCGCCAAACCAAAAGACAAAACCAAATGGGGCTCTGAACCACCCAGCCATGCCAATCCCACACTGGGCGGCCTTCGCTTCCTTGTTTCGGTGTAAAATGGGCGAAACGGTATTGGGGCAAGGGCTAGGTGATTGTCCTTTTTTTGAGCCATGGAAAATGCCAAATGTTCCTCTTTTGGAACCCATAAAAACTGTCTCTTATACACATCTGACGCTGCCGACGATACTCCTTGTG
>CAWUOE010000669.1:0-1988 GCA_963923355.1 uncultured Gemmataceae bacterium
TCCAAGTCTTCCTTTTTGGTGGGGTCAAATGGAGTGTTTCCGCTCATCCAACGGTTCACCGCCCCGCGACCTGATTGATATTTGGAATAGAGGTCTTTCAACTCCGGGTTGGGCTGTTGGGCCAAAACCAACCCGCCCAAGGCGGCAAACAGGGTCGAAACGGCTACCAGTTGGCCGATTACCCTTCCAAATATGGATCCCATGGTCATTCCTTCGGCCCGTGGCCCTGGGCTGACAAAATGCGGGATGTACCTAAACATGTCCACCCCTTGGACTTCAGTCTACCATTTAAGCCATCATCGTGTACCCGGCCCTTGGGGGAATTGGCCGGAATTGTGCGCCGTTTGGCGGTAGGTTTTGGCGTGATACCGGATCACCACCGGTACATCACCTTCCGGAAAGCAGTTTGTCCAGCTTGGATGCGCCCCTGGATACGGCGAATTCCCTTTCTTCCCAGGGGGTCAATTCGCCAGGCACATGGTTTTTGGCTAGAACCTTGAGCCAATGCTCCGCCTGGGCTGACTGCCCCATTTCCCTCCATGCCCTGGAAAGGTACCAGGCGGATTGCGAGTTGCCCTTGGACAACCGGTCAGCTTCTGTCAACTCCTGAACGGCCTTGAGCAGCAATTCCTGCCGATCCGGGGCTTCCTCCCCTTGGGAAGGGGACGAATGAGTCGAAATCGGTTGGATTTCCCCGGTGTTTGGCAGGGTCTTGGCCAGGTAATAAAGGCCTATGCCCCTGTGCAGGTGGTATTGGCCAGGAAGGTTTTCCTCCTCAGCCATTTCCATCAGCCGCCCGTGACCGTGCACCAGGTGCCTGATGGCTTCACCCGGATCGGTTAGTTTACCTTCCAAAGCCAAGGTGTGATGGGCGCCGTGGAGCATCCATTCGAGTTCCCTTTTGGCCAATGCCCGATGACCAAGGCGGCACAGCAAGTCCGCCAATTGTTGGCGAACTTGCCAATGGCCAGGTTCCAGGTCCAGATATCGGCGCAGGTGCTCGCAGGCCTTGGGCTGATTCTCGGCCTGAAGGTAGGCGGCAGCCAGGCTGAGTTGCACCCTTGGCAAATCAGGGGCCAATTCCTGGCTTTCCTGATAGCACCTGAGGGCAACGGGGATTTCGCCCCGTTTCATCGCCTCCTGGCCCTCCTGCCACAACGTCAAGGCGCTGCGCGTAGGGGGAGCGTTCGTCCGATCGGCTTGGCCGAGGACCAGAAGGCCGGGCAGCACCAGGCTGCACAACGGCATCACACTTAACACCAATCACCTCTCGTGCGGGAGAAGAGTGAACGGTTCCAAGGGATGTATCGTGCTTAGGGGCTGTCCGGGTTCAGGGGATCTTTGGGAAGGACAAAAATCCTGTCCGGGTCATTCGACCTCAAGACTGACGCGCAATTTGCCGAGAGCCTCACTCTCGATCTGCCGTACCCTCTCCCGCGTGAGGCCGAGTTGTTCGCCGATTTCCTTCAGGGTACGCGGTTGGTCATCATCCACCCCGAAGCGCAGGCGGAGTACCGTCGCCTCGCGCTTGTCCATGTGCTCCAGCAGACGCATCACCTGCTTGAGGTTGTCAGCCTCAACCATTTCGATGTCCGGGGCCTTGGTCTGGGAGTCCATCACGATCTCGTCCAAAGACCAGCCGGAATCCCCTTGGTCTGTCTGGGGGACCGTTCCATGAACACGGATGGCTTTCTTGATGATGGCCAGCTTCTTTTTCGAAAGCTCCAAGGTCCGGCCAATTTCTTCGGGCGTGGGGGTGCGACCCAATTCTTCCTGCAGCTTGGCGGATGCCCTGCGCCATTTGGCCAGCAGTTCCACCATATAGGCGGGAATGCGTATGGTTTTGGCGGTGTTCACCAGGGCACGTTTGATGGACTGCTTGATCCAATAGCTCGCGTAGGTGCTGAAGCGGGTGTTCATGGTGGGGTCGAACCCCTCCACCGCCCGCAGCAGGCCCAGGTTGCCCTCTTCAATCAGATCCTGAAGTG
>CAWUOE010000670.1:0-1967 GCA_963923355.1 uncultured Gemmataceae bacterium
TCGTGGGCTCGGAGATGTGTATAAGAGACAGGGAGGGGGCTGTGTTTGCACCAGTCGCTTGAAGGCGCGTTCGCGGGATTTTTTGCCGACCAACAATTTGATGGCCTTCCCGGCAGGGTCGGTCACAGTGAGCACCCGTTCGGGCTTGTCGAGGCCGGTCTTGGCGGGCGTGGCAGCATCGCCGAAGTAGAACCGTTCGGCCCAGATTTCGGGGATGTTGTTGAGGAGGGTGTCACCAGCGGCCGGGTCAAGGTAGTCGAGTCGGGAGTTGCCATCGGCGGAGCTGACGCGCCAGGCGGTGGCGCCGTTGACCGGGTTGCCCGCGGCGGGTTCGGAACGGTCGAGCCGCAGGGCCCCGGTCAGGGCGTCCTTGGCATCCTTGGCGTCGGTCGGAGGGGTGGCGGAAGCGCTGAGCTCGATGGTTTTGGCCAACACGGGGGCGGCCACAGGACCAGCCTCGCCTGGTTGGCGCACACCGGACTTGCGCGCTGCATCCGGATTGATGGCGAACAGCCGACGCTGGCGGTAGAAGCTGGCCGGTCGCTTGAGAACCGCCAGGCTGCCGGGAGTGAGGCGCAGCACCTCGGACGAGCCGTCGAGGCGAGCCCAAACCGGACGGTTGAAACTGTTTTGCCCGGCGCTCTCATCCTCACCCAGTTCCAATTTCAGGTCGCCGCCGGCGGCGAGTGTCACCTTCAGCTCGACCTGGGCGGGCTTGAGGCCCCGTCTTTTCAGTTCCTGGTCATTGGAGATCTTCTCGGGGGCGAAACGGGTGCGGAGGTTGCCCACCAGATCGACCAGCTCCTTCGCCTCGGCCTGGCGCAGGGGCCAGTTGCCGGGCATGGACCATGCGTCCTTGCCGCCGGAAAGGGTGACCATCTCCTCGGGCGGCTGACCCTCCACCCGGACCGACAGGCTGGTGATGCCTGCCGGATCGAGCTTGGCCAAGGGGTCAACCACCGCGACCTGGCCGCGTTTGCCGCCGAGGTCGGACAGCAGCAGGGCACCACCACCCAAGGCCGAGAGGCCCACCAGGATCAAACCAACCGTAGACTGGCGCATCGCAATTCTCTCACTCACATCCAACAGCGCATCGTGTGAAACCGGGGCCCCGCGATCAGCGGAGGCGGCGGTACAGCAGCACGGCGAATCCGGAAAAGGCGGCCATCACCGGCAGGCCGAGGAGGGCCATGCGGCTCCACAGGCCCTGCTCGCGCGGCGACATGCCGAGGCGAGGATAACGCCACTCGTGGTCGGCATCGGGCTTCCGGGCCAAGGTGTCATCGCGGCCGACCAGCCATTGGGCCAAGTCCACCGCGAGGCGTTCGCGGGCGGGGTCGAGCGTGGGGCCAACCAGCCACCAAGATTCGCCCACCACGGCGGTGCGGACGGGTCCGGGACGGCGCTCGCCCTCCTTGAACCACGATTCGGGCAAGAGTTCCTCGGCGGCCACGCCGACGGGGAACGGGCCCTTGCGCCGCTCGGTGAACGGGTCGCGGTCGCGGTTGGCCGGGTTGGCGGCCTCGCCGGTCTGGCTGCGGAAGGCAGGGGTGCCCTTTTCAGTGGCGAAGGGCTGGTCCTCGTTCCAACTGGTGCGGGCGGCGAGGAAGATCTCACCCCACTTCGCGTTCAGACCCTCGGGATCCTCAAAGTAGACCGGGCGGGGATGGCGCAGGCGGAGCTGCAGGCCGCGGATGTCGCCCTGTTTGCTTGAGACGGCGCGTTCGGACAGTTCGAGGCTTTCACGCACCGGGTGGCGGGCCATGCGGCCGGTTGATCCGCCGGCGAGGCGCTTGTCGCGTGGCATGCCGGCACCGGCGGGAAAATCGAGCACCACGGGCGGGATGTCGACCTCGGTACCGCCGGTGAGACCGCCACCCTGGCGTTCGCTGAAAGCGACTTCCTCGGCGTCAAAGAGGATGGTCTGCTTGTTGAGCCGGTAGCCGAGCTGAATGAGCAGGGTCTCG
>CAWUOE010000671.1:0-1962 GCA_963923355.1 uncultured Gemmataceae bacterium
GTGCCGGCAGCGGTCCGGAGTTGCCGATGCAGGTGGTGCAGCCATAGCCGACCAGGTTGAAGCGGAGCTTGTTGAGGTCATCCAGGACCCCGGCTTCAGCGAGGTAGTCGGTAACAACCTTGCTGCCGGGGGCGAGGCTGGTCTTCACCCAGGGCTTGGTGGTGAGTCCCTTGGCCACGGCCTTTTTGGCCACCAGGCCGGCGGCCAGCATCACATAGGGGTTGGAGGTGTTGGTGCAACTGGTGATGGCGGCGATGACCACCGAGCCGTGGTGCAGTTTGGCTTCCTTGCCATCGATGGTGATGGGGGCGGAAGCATCGAGGGTGGCGGCGCCGGCAGGTTGGCCGGATTTGGGTTTGGCCTTGGCGAGCAGGTCTGGCAGTGCCTTGGCGAAGCTGGCTTTCACGCCGGCGAGGGGCACGCGGTCCTGCGGGCGGGCCGGGCCGGCGAGGCTGGGGACCACGGTGGCGAGGTCGAGTTCCAGGGTATCGGTGAAGACGGGTTCGGCGGCGCCGGGCTCGACGAACATGCCCTGCTCGCGGGCATAGGCCTCGACCAGCTTGACCTGCTCGGCGGAGCGGCCGCTGAAGGTGAGGAAGCGGATGGTCTCGGCATCGATGGGGAAGATGCCGCAGGTGGCGCCGTATTCGGGTGCCATGTTGGCGATGGTGGCGCGATCGGCCAACGGGAGCTGGGCGAGGCCCTCGCCATAGAACTCGACGAACTTGCCCACCACGCCCTTGGCGCGGAGCATTTGGGTGACGGTGAGTACCAAGTCAGTGGCGGTGGCCCCCTCGGGGAGTTTGCCGTGCAGCTTGAAGCCGACAACCTCGGGGACGAGCATGCTGACGGGTTGGCCGAGCATGGCGGCCTCGGCCTCGATACCGCCGACGCCCCAGCCGAGCACGCCCAGCCCGTTGATCATGGTGGTGTGGCTGTCGGTGCCGACGAGGGTGTCGGGGTAGGCCCAGGGCTCCTTGCCGTCCGCGGCGGGCCGGGTGAAGACGACGCGGGCTAGGTATTCGAGATTCACCTGGTGAACAATGCCGGTCTCGGGCGGTACCACGGCGAAGTCGCGGAGGGCCTTCTGGCCCCAGCGGAGGAAGGTGTAGCGCTCCTGATTGCGCTGATATTCAAGATCGGAGTTGTTTTTGAAGGCGAGGTCGGTGCCGAAGTCATCCACCTGGACGGAGTGGTCGATGACCAACTCGGCTGGGCAGAGGGGGTTGATGCGGTTGGCGTCGCCCCCCATCCTGGCCATGGCGTCGCGCATGGCGGCGAGGTCGACGACGGCGGGCACGCCGGTGAAATCCTGCAGCAGCACGCGTGCTGGGGTGAAGGCGATCTCGTTGCTGGGGGCCGCCTTGGGGTTCCAGGTGGCGAGGGCCTTGATCTCATCTGCGCGGACGGAGACGCCGTCCTCGGTGCGGAGGAGGTTTTCGAGCAGTATTTTCAGCGAGAAGGGCAGGCGGCGGGCCTGCGGGAAGGCATCGTAAACCGGGGCCAGGCGGTGGATGCGGTAGGCGGTACCTCCGCTTTTCCAGGTGGCGAGGGTGTTCAGGCTGTTGGAAGTCTTTGCCATTTCAGGAGATCCGTTCAATCGTTTCGGGGGGATCAGCGGGGCCCGGCCGGCATCGGGTCGAGCCGACCTGAAACTATCATCTTGGCAAAGTCAGGCAGGACGGGCAACCGTCCTGCGGTGGTAAATGCCGATGGCCAACCGGCTTCACCAGGCCCCGTAGCCCCGCCAAGGGTGGGTTGATTAGAGTGTCGTCGACGGCAATTCGACCCCGCTGGGGCCAGCAGGAGACCCACCATGATTGCATCCAACCACTGCCCGACCCGTTGGCTTGATCGGGTGTTGCTTGGGTTCTTGGCGAGTGGACTGTGCTTGTTTTCAACCCCGGCGGCCCATGGCCAGGAAAACTGGCCGGGTTTTCGCGGGGGGGCGCTGGCCGGGGT
>CAWUOE010000672.1:0-1961 GCA_963923355.1 uncultured Gemmataceae bacterium
CTCCCCATGAGTTCGCACAGCAAGGGCAATCCGGCCAGTGGATGAGCAGTCTATGGCCCCATCTGCGCGGGCTGGCCGACAAGTTGACAGTCATCCGTTCCATGAAAACCAAGGAATTCAACCACGCCCCTGCCGAATTGTTTGTCCATACCGGCGAAAACAGGCCAGGTTACCCGGCGATTGGTGCTTGGGCAACGTACGGTTTGGGAAGTTTGAATTCCAATCTGCCCGGTTTTATGGTCCTTGTTTCCGGGGGCACAGATCCCACTGCGGGCAAGAGTGTGTGGAGTTCCGGATTTTTGCCCAGCGTCTACCAGGGGGTCCAATGCCGTTCCGGTCCGGAACCTATTTTCTATGTGTCAGATCCGGCGGGGATGGACAGGGGACTTCGACGAAAGGGACTGGACGCCCTGAATCGACTCAACCAGGCCGAGTTGGCCCGGTCAGGTGACCCCGAGACCAAAACACGGATCGAACAATACGAATTGGCGTTTCGGATGCAGACCAGCGTTCCGGAGGTGATGGATGTCAGCCGTGAACCAGCCAATATTTTGCGTGAGTACGGTGTCACTCCCGGACAGGGGGGATTTGCCGCCAATTGTTTGCTCGCGCGAAGGATGGTGGAGCAGGGGGTTCGCTACGTCCAGTTGTTTGATTGGGGGTGGGATACCCACGGGACCGGACCGGGGGATGATATCGTCACCGCGCTTCCACGCAAATGCAAGGAAGTGGACCAGCCGATTGCGGCATTGATACGAGACTTGGACCGCCGGGGGATGCTCGATGAAACCCTGGTGGTGTGGGGCGGTGAGTTCGGTCGTACCAGCATGAATGAGGCTCGTGGGGGGAGCAAAAGTTTGGGCCGCGATCACCACCCCCATTGTTTCACGGTCTGGATGGCTGGAGGGGGAATCAAGCCCGGACTCTCCTTTGGTTCCACCGACGATTTGGGCTGGCGCATCGCCGAAAATCCGGTGGATGTCCACGACCTTCAGGCCACCATCATGCATTTGATGGGTTTGGATCCGTTCAACTTCAGTTATCCGTTCCAGGGATTGAACGCCCGGCTCATCGGCCCTTCGGAAGGGCCGAGAATCGTCAAGGAAATCCTCGCCTGAGGATTCATCAGTTGGTTCAAGCGAGGAACTAACGGCCCATTGGGTCCGGGTCCCCAAGTTGGCTGGGGGGTGGGTTGCGGTGTTTGCCTTGGAAAGGTGAGCCTTCTGCGCCTTTGAATTTTTCGCAATGGAATTCGATGAAATCCTGATCTTTTTTTCGATTGTGGTTGAACCGGGCTTTCCCATTCTGGTGGGCCCACAATTCCCGTTCCCAAAAATTGGCCAGAGTGGTTTTGGTTTCCGGAATAAGAGCCAAGGCGGGTCGTCCTTCCAGATACTGGAAAAGGAAATAATCCAGTTCCATTTCCGCCAAGTCATTTTTTCGGCCTTTGCCCAGCTTGGCTTGCTGGTCATGCAGAGTGTAGAGCGTCGTGAATTCCTCCAGGGCCTCTTTGCCCAACGCGGCCTCGCCTTTTTCCTTGTTCTTGCGGAGCCATTCGGTTACCAGGCCGATTCGGAACATCAGGCGGTCATCGGCTGCCCGTACGTACGCGAAATGTCCTTTGCTGCCCAGTTCAACCATTTCTGTGGGTTGAAAACGCACCGGCTTTTTGTTTAGGAGCAAAAGCAATTTGTCATCGGTTTGGGCAAATCGCAGGGCAACCTTGCCAAATCGCGTGGCCATCGCCTCGAACCCGGGTGTCAGGTTTTTCCCGTCAAGGACCATGGTGGTGGGATCGTAGATGGCCCAAGGCAAACGGTCCTGATCGACTGGGATCAATTTCCAAGGTAAGCGCTTCGGGCCAGCCTGTTCCTTTTCAACAGCGGCTTTCTCATCCTGGCCCGACACGGGGGAAGGTATCAGGAGGAAAGCTGCCAGAATTGTCATGCCCCAACGTAGTA
>CAWUOE010000673.1:0-1952 GCA_963923355.1 uncultured Gemmataceae bacterium
TGTTCCATCGGGTTCCTGGATCGCGAGGGTGGGATCCAGCAGGGATCCCTTCCGGCCGGCGATCACCTGCACGCGAAGTTTCTTGCCCAGGGGAACCACGAGCCGGAAACAGTCGCAGTCGAGTGGCTTCTCGATCGTCCCCAGGATGCGCGCCGGTGCGGGGATTGGATCAAAGGATTGTGCCCCCTCGAGGTCGTTGTTCGGCTCCTTGTCCCGGGTCAGTTTCGTCCGGGTGATCTCGAGGGGTAGCACCGACCGTTTGCCCCCCTCTCCCTCCACCTGCAGCAGCGCCTCGCCCGGGGTACCATCGGCCTCCATCTGCACCCGCAGCACCCGGTTGCCATACACCTTGGCGTCCATCCCGTCGGGCAACGGGAAATCCCTCGCCTTCTCCAGCACCTTCAGGGGAATGGCTTGGGGTCCGCCTTCCCGCATCCGCGCGAGTTGAACCCGCGTGGCTTCGGTGAACGCGCTGCCGCGCAGCACTAATTCCGCCTTGCCGCCGGCTTCCACCACCCACGGCCAAGCCATCGTCAGCCGGGGTGGTCCGGGTTTGGCCGCCGGCTTGTCCGCCCCGGCCAGGCTGGAGGCGGCAAGCAGGCCGAGCAGGCAGGCCGGGTTCATGCGAACAGTTCCCCGACCACCTCGCCCTGGTCGAGGATCTCCAGTGGCCGGCCATCGGGCGTGGTGATCTGGCGCCTGGGGTCGATTCCCAGGCTGTCCAACAGCGTGGCGGCCACATCGGCGGGGCCCACCGGCCGCCGCGTCGGGTAACCACCCAGCTTGTCCGTGGCGCCCAGCACCAGCCCGGGCCGGGTGCCGGCCCCGGCGAACAGCAGCGATCCCGCCTTGCCCCAGTGGTCCCTGCCGGCATCCTTGTTCAGCGTGGGGGTGCGGCCGAATTCGCCGAAGACCGCGACAAGGGTCTCCTCCAGCAGACCGCGCTCGCCCATGTCATCGAGGAACGCGGACAGGGCCCGGTCGAATTCGGGCAGCTTCTTGTCTAAACCCTCGAAGATCTTCGCGTGGTGGTCCCACCCGCCATGGTTGACGGTGATCCAGCGGACCCCGCCTTCCACCAGGCGCCGGGCCAGCAGGCATCCCTGCCCGAAGGTGGTCCGGCCGTACCGTTCCCGGGTCCGGTCGGTCTCCCCGTCCAGCGTGAAGGCCCGGCGGGCCGACGGGGACAGCACCATCTCCGCAGCCCGCTGCTGGAACGCGTCGTAGGTCTGGATCTGGTCGTTGGCCTCAACCTCCCGAGCCAGGCTGTCCACGGCCTCGCGCAAGTTCCTGCGGCGACGGTCCCGGATGGACCCGGGTGACGCCATTGCAGGGGGCGCGCTGAGGTCATCGACCCGGAAGTTCTGCGGGGCCGGGTCACCGGTCTTGAACGATTCGTGCCGGCCCCCCAGGAAGGCACTGCGTCCGAGTTCCCAGGTGAACGAGGGGTTTTTCGGGATCGCCACGTAGGGCGGCAGCTCCCCCCGGAAACCCAGTTGGTGCGAGACCACCGCGCCCATCGCCGGGTAATCGCCGAACGGTGAGCCGAAGCGGCCCGACAGCACCCAGTTGGTGGCCGTCTCATGGTGGTCGTTGTGGTGCGAGCCCGACCGCACCAGGGTGTAGCGGGGCAGCCTGGCGGCCAGCAGCGGGATCTTGTCGGTGAAACGGACCCCGGGGACCGGGGTGGCCAGCGTGCCATAGCTGCCGCGAACCTCCGGCGGTGCGTCCGGCTTGGGATCGAACGTGTCGTGGTGGGAGATGCCGCCGCCCAGGAATATCAGCACCACCGATTTTGCGCGGGGCTTGCCAACTGGTGACGGTGAGGCGCACAGTCGCTGGAGCAGCCCCCCGGAAAATCCCCCGAGCGCTCCCAGTCGCAGCGAGTCGCGCCTTCCCATCCGCAGGTTCAACATCGTCCTTCCTCCCGGTGCGTCTCAGGGCGTGCCACG
>CAWUOE010000674.1:0-1948 GCA_963923355.1 uncultured Gemmataceae bacterium
TGTATAAGAGACAGCTCCCCGCATAGCCCCAAACGTCCCTTCACCAGATGGGGACCTGCCTCCAATTTCTCCAGGGCCATTTCCGGGCCGGTCGGGCATAAGTGCCACACCTCTACCAACTCCTCCTGGAAAAAGGTCCGAAGGAGCCCCAGCTCATGGTGCAGGTTTTCAGCCAGAACCCTGCGGGCTGCGGCACCGGACCTGCGCAGCCGGCGGTAAAGTTTTGGCAGGGTCCCAGAATGAAAACCTGGAGCCACCATGCCCCGCATGGTTTCACCATGCCCCCCCACCACCACCGGGCGGAGGAACCTTGGCTGGTTGGCCCGGTACAGTCGCCAATTCTCCTTCAGCTCCCAGACCAGGAATCCCATGAACCCCGGAATCAGGGTCAGGACAAAAGTGACCGTTGCCAGCACTTCCAGGTAGTTTTTGCCGGTGCTTGCTGAAATGCTCGAGGCAATTCCGGGCGCCATGGTCAACATAAGTTTGTGACCCACGGTCACAACGGGAAAGTGTTTGACCGGGTTGACCTGGGGCTCGACAAAAATCAGCAACACGGCCCGAATCAGGTAGATGAATGGAGAAACCAGGATACTCGCCACACCCCGGGCCACCAGACTCATGGTTCGCCCGGAAGGAGGCTGCAGCAATAGCCGCTCCAGAGAGCGTAGCCACAGCGAGATCACCTCCATCAGCCAGCGAAACACTGCTACTATCCAGTCGAAGATAGCCAGAATCAAAGCGAGCCCCAGATGGTTCCAGGCCCACGCGACCATATCCATGATTGCTTCTTCGAGCAGTCGCCAAAGTGGTGAGAGAAACAGGGCGACCAGCGCCGAAAAAACGCAGAACCACAATCCGTCGCCGGCCGGGGGCAACCAACTGAGGTAGCGAAGGAGCAGCATCACAACCAGGGCTTCCGCTCCCGGCCTCACCCCGTGCTGATAAACCTGACGGATATAGGGAAGCCGTACAAACCAGCGCACCCCCTTGAAAAACAAAGCCGGCAAGTCGATAAGCAATCGGTGCAACCCGACCCCCACCTTCCAGAGGATCCGCACGCATCGCTTCCTTGCCAGCGGCGAATAAATCAGCAGCGAAACAAAGGCTCCCACGCCCAAGTAAGCCAGGCTGTTTCCAAGGATGAGCTCGGCTTTCTTCTCGTCCAACTCCACCTGCAGGGGCAGCCATTGGGATCCAGAGACCTGCTCCCCGAGCACTTCCAGCAGAAATCGCTTGTGCCCCGTGACAGCGAGGGCAAGGTTCACCAGCTCCTGGACGCCCTTAAATCCTACATAAACGATAGCCAATGGAAATAGGATATACAGGAAAATCGTGCGACCTATCGAATTGCCGTAGAAAAGCGAGCTCAGGCGCTGCAATCCTCGCATGTAAATCTCGCCCGGGCGGTACGCCCCGGGCAGCGCCGCCGCAAGTTTCCGGTCGGCCCTCAGCAGCAGGTCGCCTTTCAACCATTCCGCCGGCCCTTCCAAATCAGAGAGCTTCATACGGTGGCTGGCCAAGGCGTCCCGTAGGTCTCCGATTGCGATTTCACCCCGTTTTGCCAGGCGGTCCAGCAACTCATCCACCACTTGGCGCCAAGCCAGCCCCTCCAGCACCCTTTCAGGAACAAGCCCCACCTTGCGGAAAGCTGCTTCCACCACAGGGCCAACCAGTTGGCGCAAGGCTTCCCTGGCACCAGCCTCGCACAGGTGCAACTGGTGCAACAAATCCGACGTCTCATCCGGCGACAACCCAACCTTTCCAGCCTGACCCACGGCCGACCGGATGGACCGGATGGCCATCAGCCATCCGGAATAAGGTAATTCACGCCTCAATGGCTCTCGGCCGAGGGACAGTAGCCAAGGCAAGGCATCGACTTTTTCCAGCGGCATTCCGGCCAAGGCAACGGCCTGCCCCGCATCTTCCAACAGGGAGCGCGCCCCGG
>CAWUOE010000675.1:0-1948 GCA_963923355.1 uncultured Gemmataceae bacterium
GTTTCGGTCACCTCGCGAACGGCTGATGGAGGTTCATCCAGGCTTGCTTGAGCCTTTCCCGAAAGGATCCTGTATTCCTGTTCAGCCAACGCAAGCAGGCGCTGGGATTCAATTGCCTCAGCGGGCCGTTCCTGGCATTCTCGCCTTAGCAGTTTGTCAACAAGACCCGCCAAGGCCGGAGGAGTATCCTGGCGAACGCCTGCAACGGGTGGGGCCTCCTCACTGCCGATGGCCTTGAGGGTGGCCAGAATGCTCCCCCTTCGGAAGGGGTTTTTCTTGGTCAAGACTTCATAAAGAACCACCCCGGCACTGAACAGATCTGCTCGCTGGTCAACCGGTTGGCCGTTGGCCTGCTCGGGCGCCATGTAGGCCGGCGTGCCGAGAATGGCTCCGCTTCGGGTGGCATTGTCGGCGCCATCCCCCGCCTTGGTGAGTCCAAAATCCAGGATCTTGATCCGTCCCGTTCGCTTCTCAATCCAAAGATTCGAAGGCTTGATGTCCCGGTGGACCAATCCCTGGGCATGGGCATCTGCCAGGCCGCGGAAAAGGTCCCTTGCCACCTTCATGACAGACGCAATGGACGGCAGACTTTCTCGCCTGGCAAGCCAAGTTTGCAAACTCATGCCTTCCAACAATTCCATGGCGATGAAAGGTGTGCTGTTGTCCTCACCCACCTGATAGATGGTGACAACATGGTCGCTTTCCACTTTGGCCGATGCCCTGGCTTCCCTCAGAAAACGCTCGCGGCCCTCCGGGGTCGCAGAATACTCCGGGCGCATCACTTTCAAGGCGAGTCGACGGTCCAAAGTCTTTTCTTGGGCCAAAAAAACAAAACCCATGGCCCCATCACCCAACAACTGAAGGATCCGGTAACCACCTAATTCCCCAAGGTCACCTGATTGGCGCGGAGGACGGAGAAACGGATAACCAGCCATGGGGTTCTTCCTAGGCTTGCCTGGGACCGATAACACGGGGAACAATTACAACTGATTAATAAATGATAGCAGTTGTTGGTTGGTTTTCCATTGTTTTTCCCAACAAGTTTGTCGCCCTTTCCCGCCTTTTTGTGATCCAGATTTTACATCCGGCTAATCAACGGGAGGCGTGTCATGGGCACCTTGTTCGGTTTGTTTCTGGTTGGTTTTTTATCGGGCCAAGGACAAGCCACGGAAACTTTGGTCGATTTGGAAAACGCCACGCATAAGGTGGTTGTCCTTCGTTCTTCAGGCCGTATCGGTCCCGCTCTGACAGCTTGCAAGGATGCTTTGGATTTGTCGGTGCGATTGCCCAAAAGTGATAGAAGCTACCAATTAATGGTGCAGATCCACACGGAAATGGGAATTTTGCTGGATAGCCAAAGTAACTTCTCCGAATCCGAGACCCATTTTCTCAAGGCTGTCGATCTCCAGAAGGCTCTGACAGGAAATAAAAGCCTGCATTTCGCCGGTACCTTGCTGAATCTCGGAACCAGCCGGATGTCACGGGGCAGAATGGACCTGGCTGAACAACCGTTGGTTTCCGCCTTGGAAATCCTCAAGGAACTTCATTCAGAAGCCTTTGCCATGAAAGAAGTTTGCCATGCCAAGCTTTGCTCTCTGTATCAAATGGATGGCAGGACCGGCTTGGCTATCCACCACGGCAAGGCTGCCCTCCAGCTTTCCCGTGCCATGCGCGGTTCGGCTCCCTCCCGAGACATACCCTTGGAGAATAATCTTGCCGTCATGCTGTTGAGGCAGGGCAATCCCGGGGAAGCTGCGGAATTGGCTCTTTCAGCCCTGTCCGCCATGGAAAAACTGGCCGGCAAGGATCACCCAGCCTGCTTGGCTCAAATGGAGTTCCTAGCCAGAATCCGACTGGCTCAGGGAGATGGCGGGGCCGCTGCCCGTTTGTACGAAAGGATCGAGGAAATTCTCATGGAGGATGGACGCCGAACCAGCTCTTACTAAGG
>CAWUOE010000676.1:0-1946 GCA_963923355.1 uncultured Gemmataceae bacterium
GTCGGCAGCGTCAGATGTGTATAAGAGACAGGTTCCGGAGTGGGGAAAATGGCTGCCATGGGGCCAAGCATACACCACGATTTCCACATTTTTTCAATGGTTGTAACCAAAAACGGGCTGGGGGATCAGACTTGCAGGGAACCAGCCAGGGAGGACTGACATGGCGACCGTGGAAGAGGGGGCGGTGTGCAGGGTGGGTGCCAAGGCAGACCGCGTGCGGCACCGGGTGATCTGCGTGCTGGGCGGGGCCTTGGCAGTGGCGGGGACCGTGACCGCCCTGTTGGGGCACCATCAGGCCGGGGCGATGGTCGCGGCGACGGGTGCCTTGGTGTTGCTCACCATCCCCCACACCGGGTTGAAATGAACGCTATGGACGGGGCGCCCGGACAGCACCAACCGGCGGGGAGCAAACTGATGGAAATCCTGTTCTTTGCGGGTGTACTGGTGTTCTGGTTCGCCCTGCAGATGTGGATATTGCCCAGCCTAGGGGTGCCCACCTGAATGTCGGGAGATTGCTCGCCGCGGTCGCGGCCCCAACCCCCCGCCCAACCCGCGGAAGAGGAGTCTGGTGCCTCTCAGCCGTCCGAATCCCAGGGAGCGCGTTGAACGTCATGCAGCCCCATCCGGTACCCCCATCCGCGGGAAAGCGGCTGGTATCGATCCTGAAAAACTTGCTGACTTTCACGCTGGGCATCGCCGGGTTGGCTTTGTTCCTGGCGTGGATGGGCGGGGCCTTCCATCACAAGGTGCAGCCGGGTGACCGGGCGATTGAGCGGCCCAGCGCCCAGGGGCGCGAACTGGTGCCGGTGACCGCGGAGCAAAGCGTGGACGCCCAGAACGCGGTGGGCACGGTGCAACCCCGTCGCCGAACGGAGATCGCCAGCCAGATCCTGGCCAACATTCGGGAGATCAAGCCGCGTCCTGGCGACAAGGTGGCTGCCGGGGACCTGCTGGTGGTGCTGGATGACCGGGAATTGCTGGCGCAGCAGCGCGAGGCCATGGCCAGCCAGGCCGCCGCCGATGCCGACCTCGTCACCCGGCGGGGTGATCTGGCGCGGGCCCGCTCCCTGCGGGGTACCGCCTCCCTCAGCGTGGACGAGTTCGCCCGCATCGAGGGCGCGTTCAAGGTGGCCGAGGCCCAGGTGAAGCGGGTGCAGGAGACCAGCGCCCGCATCGAGGTGCAGCTTAGCCACACCCGGATCATGGCGCCCACCGCGGGGATCATCGGCGACCGGTTCGCGGAGCCTGGCGACCTGGCCGCGCCGGGCAAGCCCCTGCTGACCCTTTATGAGCCGGAGAATCTGGAATTGCACGCCAGTGTTCCCGAGAGCCTGGCGACCCGGCTGACGTTGGGGCAGTCGCTGCTGGTGCGGGTGGACGCCGGCAACTACACCACCCAGGCCGCCATCAGGGAAATCGTGCCCCAGGCGGATCCGGCCAGCCGTAGCGTGCTGGTCAAGCTGACGCTGCCCAGGATCGGCAGCACCCAGCTTCTGCCGGGCATGTACGGCCGGGTTTCCATCCCGGTGGGACAATCGGAGAGGATCTGGATCCCCGGCCACGCGGTGCGGAACCTGGGTCAACTCGACCTGGTCGAGGTGGTCGATGCGGACAACCACCTGACACGTCGTTTTGTCCGCCTGGGCCGTGAGGACCGCGGCCGCGTCGAGGCGCTTTCTGGCCTGAAGCCGGGCGAGCGAATCGCCTTGCCGGCGCGCTGAGCCAACTGAAACTCCGGAACCGGGAATCACCATGAGCAAATCCCAGGACCAGGGATTCACCGCAAAGGTTGTGGAGATGTTCCTCACCGGGAACCTCCCCATCCTGCTGATCATCGTCATGCTGGCCGCCGGGGCCGCGGCGCTGATGCTCACGCCGCGGGAGGAGGACCCGCAGATCGTGGTCCCCCTGGCGGATGTGTTCATCCGCATGCCGGGCGCCAGCGC
>CAWUOE010000677.1:0-1944 GCA_963923355.1 uncultured Gemmataceae bacterium
CTGGATGGATTTCGATGTGGCCCTCGCCACTCAGGACATGATGGCCAAGGTGATCCGCCTGGGCAAAGTCCTTGGACCCCGCGGCTTGATGCCCACCCCCAAGGCCGGCACCGTCATCCCCAATGGCGGCGATGTCGCCGCAGCCGTCAATGACTTCAAGGCCGGCAAGGTGGAATACCGGACCGACAAAGGTGGCAATATCCACGCCGGCGTTGGCAAAATCGACTTCGAGGATGAGAAGCTGGCTGAAAACATTACTGTTTTCGTCAACCAGATCCGCAACGCAAAACCGGCGGGGGTCAAGGGTAACTACGTCCTGTCGATCACGGTCGCGGGAACCATGACACCGGGCATTCCTGTCAGCGTCTGACCCGACGCGAACAGACGACAACGCACAGAAGGGGAACGACAATGAGCAAGTATGTGAAGGGGATGGAGATCGAGACGCTCCGGAAAGAGTTTTCCAGCGTCAAGGATCTGGTGGTGCTGGGAGTTGAAAAGCTCACCTGTGAGGGCAACCACTCCCTGCGCTCCAGCCTGCGCAAGAAAAAGATCAATCTGCGGATGGTCAAGAATTCATTCGCCAGGAAGGTCTTCTCCGAGTTGGGTATCAACGCCGGAAACGACTCCAAGTACTTCTCGGGCATGACGATGGTGGCCTATGGCGCCTCCAGCGTGTCGGAGTTGTGCCGCGAATTGGACGGGGAACTACAGACCTCGAAGAACAAGGCCCTTTACAAGGACACCGTGAAGGTGAAGGGTGCCATTGTCGATGGCCAGTCCCTGGCCTTCGACATCGCCCTGAAGATGCCCACCCGCGAGGAAGCCATTGGTCGCTTGGCCGGACAAATTCTGGCACCGGCGGCACGCGTGGCCCAGTTGATCACCTCACCCGGCGCAACGGTGGCCGGCCAAATCAAGCAAATCGGGGAAAAGTCGGAGGCGCCGGCCGCCTGACCGAGGGGTAGGCCCCCCATTTGCGACAAGTGTCTATTACGCACGGTTCTTGGTTCGGGATTTCCCGCCGCTTCAACGGGAAGTCCCCTTTAGGGAAGGATTAGTATCATGAGCGAGCAGACTTATTCGGCCGATATCAAGGAGTTGGGCGACAAGATCGTGGCCCTGACCGTTGGCAAGGCTGTTGAACTGGGTGACTACCTGGAGAAGGTACACGGCATCAAGGCTGCCAGCGGTGGCGCTGTTGTCATGGCCGCTCCCGCTGCCGGTGGCGCTGCCGCAGGTGGCGAGGCTCCTGCCGCCAAGACCGAGTTCACCGTGGTCCTCGACGGCGTGCCCGATGCCGCCAAGAAGATCGGCGTGATCAAGGTGGTGCGTGAAATCACCCAGCTTGGCCTGAAAGAAGCCAAGGACATGGTGGAAGGCGCCCCCAAGCCCGTCAAGGAAAACACCTCCAAGGAAGACGCGGAAGCCATCAAGAAGAAGCTCGAGGAAGCTGGCGCCAAGGTTTCCGTCAAGTAAGACGTCCTTTTGGCACAGTGAATCTGTTTCCGGGATCCCCCAGCTCTGGGGGGTCCCGGTTTCCTTCTTGCTTGACAAGTCCGGGGGCTGTGTTTAGCCTGTGGGCATGCGACGAATCGCCGATCTGCCTCCAAGCGGACACTCCGTTGATTTCGGGGTGTGCGCCGGAGGCTTGCCTGTTTTTCAGTCGCCGTACGGATTCTGCTCGCAAGATCGCTTTTCGGGCCTTACCGTGCAAGCTCAATTTTCAGGCCTCACTTTCCCTCCCGGTTCCGGGAAGCATCCGGGCTTCGGCCCAATTTGCGGGGCATCACTCCCGCTGAAACGTGCCATGGATGGCAAAACAATCTGGTGGGCCAGAGCCATCACAAGACCCGCCTTTTTCGACCACGATTCCCCGGGTACCGGGCGTTTTTGAACAAAACCGCCTGAGTCGTACCGGATCGATCGCAACGCACCTTGAAC
>CAWUOE010000678.1:0-1942 GCA_963923355.1 uncultured Gemmataceae bacterium
AAGTGACTGTTGTTTTGATGGCGCCGCATTTGTCCCCGAGGTTTGATCATGTTCCCTGCCAATGACGCGCTTCTGGCCATGACTCGCCGGCACTTTTTCGGCCAGGGCTCACACGCCATGGGTTGGGCGGCCCTTGCCAGCCTGATGGGCAAGCACGCCCTTGGGGCGGACAACGGTGGCGGCACTCCCGCGCTCACCGCCACGGGTGGTATCCCCACCCACTTTCCGCCCAAGTGCAAGAACATCATCTACCTGCATATGGTCGGCGGTCCGCCCCAGATGGACCTGTACGACTACAAACCCAAGATGCAGGAATGGTACGACAAGGACCTGCCCGATTCGGTGCGCAAGGGCCAGCGCCTGACCACCATGACCAGCGGGCAGGCCCGCTTCCCCATCGCCCCCAGCAAATACAAGTTCAAGCAGCACGGCAAAAGCGGCATGTGGGTCTCCGAGTTGCTGCCCTATACGGCCAGCATGGTCGATGACATGTGCTTTGTCCGGTCCATGAACACCGAGGCCATCAACCACGAACCGGCGATGACCTTCATTCAGACCGGCAACCAGGTGACCGGCCGGCCCTGCCTGGGTGCCTGGACCAGCTATGGTTTGGGCTCATTGAACCGCAACCTGCCCACCTTTGTGGTCATGGTGGCCCGGCCCACCAACCAGGAGCAGATGCAGGCCATCTCGGCCCGGCTGTGGCAGGCCGGCTACCTTCCCGGCGAGCATGCGGGCGTGCCCTTCCGTTCCGCGGGTGACCCGATCCTGTACCTCAACAATCCGCCGGGCGTGCCCGCCGACATCCGTCGGCGAACCCTCGACGGCATGAACGCCCTGAACCAGATGACCTACGACGGTTTGCACGATCCCGAGACGCTCACCCGCATCCAGCAGTATGAGATGGCCTACCGCATGCAGGCCAGTGTGCCCGAATTGGTGGACCTGAACACCGAGTCGGAAAGCACCTTCAAGCTCTACGGCCCCGAGGTCAAAAAGCCCGGTACCTTTGCCAACACCGCCCTCATGGCCAGAAAGCTGGTCGAACGGGGCGTTCGCTTTGTGCAGGTCTACCACAACAACTGGGATACTCACGCCAATGTCGCCGGCCGCCTGCCCGACCAGTGCCGCGATGTAGACCAACCCTGCTGGGGCCTGATCCAGGACCTGAAGCGGAAGGGCCTGCTCGATAGCACCCTGGTCATCTGGGGCGGCGAATTCGGCCGCACCATCTACTCCCAGGGTGGCTTGTCCAAAACCAACTACGGCCGCGACCATCACCCGCGCTGCTTCACCTGGTGGCTGGCCGGCGGTGGCTTCAAGCCCGGCACCATTTACGGCGAGACCGATGATTTCAGCTACAACATCGTCAAGGATCCGATGCACATCCGTGACATGCACGCCACCATCCTCAGCGTGCTCGGCTTCGACCACGAGCGTTTCTCGGTCCGTTACCAGGGCCTGGACCAGCGCCTGACGGGAGTCGAACCGGCCAGGGTGGTCAAGGAAGTCCTTGCCTGATTTTTGGCGGAATGCCTTCTGAATATCCTGCAAAAGGCAGCGGAGCCGGCTGATCCAGCCGGCTCCGCTTGTTCATGCAAAGCTGTCTCTCGGAACGATTACTTCCCCGCTACCCACACGCCCACCTCGCCCTGGAATGCGAAGAAGTCGTCGATCACGCTCAGGTCTGCGGCATTGAAGGCCTTCACCTGGGCAGATTCAGTTTGGGTACCGGCGATGATGTCGTCTTTGCCATCATTGTTGAGGTCGGCGCTGGCCACGCTGACACCGCCGTTGAAGCCCGTCGGGAAGGCGTCGAACGATTGCTTCTGGGTGCCGTCCGCGCCGCTGAAGACTTTCACATGGGGATCAGCCCCGGGGCCTGCGCCGGTTAGGATGTCGGCCTTGCCATCGCCGTCCACATCGCCTGTGCCCACATTCA
>CAWUOE010000679.1:0-1934 GCA_963923355.1 uncultured Gemmataceae bacterium
GGGAATACGCCTACGACCGCGCCTCTGCCTTCGGGAAGCTGGACCGGGGCCTGGAGGAGGCCCCGAAGCGCGGCTGGGTGGTGGCCGAGACCGGCAGGGATTTCAAACGCGTGTTTCGATTTGATCCATGAGGGGAACACCGCTAGGCTCCGCTCCCCGGGAGCGCGGAAACCCGCGTATGCGTTATTGCCTTGGAAGGTTAGAACAAGAGCTCAAGCCTTAGGCCCGGGATGATGACGGTGTCGAATCGCTGGGTGCTCGGCGTGGCGATCTGCAAGTCGGTGGTGAAGCGGCTGGATGGGCTGATGGCGTAGTTGTAGAAGAGTTCCACGCCGCATTCGTTCTGCTGTGGAAGGATGGGTGAGGCGAGTCTCTTGTACTCGTCGCTGAGGCCGACATAAAAGAAACCGAAGCCCATGCTGTCGAGGTCGCGCCCGAGCAGGCCACGAGCCGCGACACCGACATTGGAAGTGTAGTTGATGGGGTTGGGGTTGCCATCAGACAGACCAAACTGGCCGAAGAATCCCCAGTTGCGTTTGGCGTTGCCCGAGTCGACCCAAATGGCTTGGTATAGGTTGGTGTAGATGCACCATGAGCCGGTTTCGAGCGGGGTGTTGGCGTCATCGAGCAGCAGAGCCGGTGGGATGGCCAGATAAGCCGCGGGATCGAAGCTGCGGTATTTGCGGCTGCTGTAGGTGCCCCCGATGTTCACCACGCCGGGCCTGTCGAACAGGTTGGTGCGCCAGATGAAATCCGGCACAATGGTCACTCCCTGAGCGAAAAGGTCCTGCATGCCCTCGGCGGCGCGTTCCTGGGGATCGAACACGGTGAGGGAGAAGACGGGCGCGCCGTTCATGAGGATGGCGCCACCAGCACCGGCGCCCGAGTAGGGCACCGTGCGGGCCACAATGGGATTGAAGACCAGCGAGGTATTCATGAACCCGCTCAGGCCGGGGCGGTCCATCGGGTTGGGATTGAACAGCCCGTAGCGCAGAGGGTACTCATCCAGCGTGTTCAGTTTGCCCATGAACAGCACGAAGTTCTCGCTGAGGGCCTGGACGAATTTGAGACCTGTGATGGCGGTGATGCTGGTGTCGGGTTCGGGGAACATCATGGCGATGTTGCTGGGAGTCAGCAGGCCATCGATGCCGTTGACCGAGTTGCCGAAGCGGGTCTCGGCGTGCATGTTGACGAAGAAGCCCTGCCACAGGCCGAATTTCCCGCCATCGAGGTTGGCGAGATAATCGACCTTGCCGCCGTATTCCCAGGCTTGCTGGCGGCCACCCGAGGCGACACCCTGGTAGAACTGGGTGGCCAAGAGGTCGAGGCTGAGGCCCCTTTCCGCCAGGCTGGTGCGAGCCCCGCCCCAATCCCCCAAGATGTACTGGCGAGTCCAGAAGTCGCCTTCAAAGGGATTCACCTTGGCCGGCAGGGGTTCCATTTCCAGGGGGCGTTCGAGTCCGGCCGCATCGGCGGGGACATCCTGCAGGGGCGCGGCTACCGATTCCGCCCCGGAGGCCGGGGCGACGGCTGGCAACCTTTCAGCTTGTGTGGGCAGATCGGCATTCGGTTTGGGGGGCTGTGAAAGGGCTTGGGTGAGCACCAGCAGGGTGATGGAGGGGGAAAGCATTTCGGACTCCATTCCAAGCGGTCGATTCACCCGGGCCTGGCGTCACAGGTGGCAGAATCGCCCATAGTCAGGCATTTATTTCGACACTTTGAAGCGTGGCGACTTGCCTATGGCAGGAAGTTGATTTTGAAGGGCACGCAATATGGTTGGCATGGTGCCGGTTGTGCCGGTTGTGAGGCCTGAGTGGCAGGCTCGAGCTGTTGCCATAAACCACTGCCCTCATTGGGCTTATCCGAATTCGGCAAATAGGGGGGTTAGCCTTGGTTGGTGGATTGGGTGGGTGGGAGTCTGTCTCTTATACACA
>CAWUOE010000680.1:0-1934 GCA_963923355.1 uncultured Gemmataceae bacterium
TACGGGGAGAAAAAGTAGCGCCTTAGCAGCGGGTTTCGCGGGCGGAGGGCGGTAGAAAACGGGCGACGGTGAGGCCACCGTTGTCAGCGGCCAGAATCTTTACATCCACCTCATCCAGCCCTGCCTTGCGCAGGGCCGTTACCATCGCGTTCCCGACGGCTTTTTCGGACTTGAGACAGATGGCCAAGACGGTGGGCCCAGCACCGCTCAGGAATGCTCCGATGGCCCCCGCGCGCTCGGCTCCGTCAATGGCGGCCTCCAGGCCGGGAACCAGGGCGGCCCGATGCGGCTGGTGGAGGCGATCATGAAAAGCACCCCGAGCCTCCTCATATTTGTGATCCAGGAAGGCCGCGGTGATGCGGGAGGCGTTCCGCAGATTGTTGGCGGCATCCTGGAGGGAGACGCTGGGAGGGAGGATTGAACGGGCTGTTCGGGTGGAGGTTTCAATCCGGGGAATCGCAGCCACGAATTTTAAACGGGAGGAGATGCGGGCCCGGGCCGGCTGGGATCCACCACAAACCACAAAGCCACCCAGCGCGGCGGCGGTGACGTTGTCCGGATGGCCCTCCAGACGGGTGGCAGTCTCCACCAGCCAGTCCAGATCGATTGGCTTGCGGTTCACCTTGTCCAGCGCGGCCAACATGCCGAGCCGGATGGTGGCACTGCTGCCAAGACCCCGGGCGGGAGGGACATTCCCCCGAACCACCAGCCGATAGGGTTTCATGGGAAGATTCCGGGCCTTGTGATAGGCCTCGAGGATTTCCTGGGCGAAGGGGTCGGGACGCTCCGGGGCACCCGGCTCGATGGCGATATAGTTGTATAGCTCGAGGGCGAGGGCGAGGGCATCGAAGCCGGGACCCAGATTGGCGGTGGTCGCGGGAACGCGGATCCAAAAGGGGAGATGGAGGTGGGGGGATTTCATGCCATCCGGAAGAATTTTTCCGCGGCTTGGGTGGTGGCGCGAGCCGTTTCTTCAAGGGTCAGGCCCCGCAGGGAGGCGACCTTTTCGGCCACCCGGCGGGTATGGGCCGGTTCGCAACGTTTTCCCCGGTCGGGATCCGGCGCAAGGTAAGGGCAGTCCGTTTCCACAAAAAAGGAACCCAGCGGCACGCGCTTGGCCACCTCTTGTATGGTCTTGGCATTTTTGAAAGTGACGATGCCGGTGAAGGAAAGGGCGTGACCGAGTTCCAGAAGATGACAGGCCTGCTCGGTGTCACCTGAGAAGCAGTGAAAAACGCCCCGCAGGCGCCCGGAGTAGGGCTTGAGGGTGTGGAGGGTGTCTTTCCAGCTATCGCGTTGATGAATGACGACGTTCAGGCCCAGTTTGACGGCCAGATCGAGTTGCTCCTGAAAAAAGATGGCCTGGCGGTTCTTGATATCGGCATCGGCGAGAGCCGCCGATTCCGTCCCCGGAGCGGTCGTGCCGATCGCGGCGGAAACTCCGGCGAAGGTGGATTCCTGCTGGCTGGGAAGGGAGTGGTAATCCAGCCCGCATTCGCCAATGGCCACCAATTTGGGGTGTTGAGCCATCTTTTCGAGCTGGGAGACGGCGTCGTCCGGCACCTCCATCACCTCATTCGGATGAATTCCGATCGTGGCGTAAACCTCGGGGTGGTGGTCGGCCAGCGCAAGAGCGGCCCGACTGGTCTGTAGGTTGGTGCCGATGGCGATCATCCGGGTCACGCCTGCATCCACCGCTCGTCGAATCACCGCCTCCCGATCACTGTCAAAATCAGGAAAGTCGAGGTGGGTGTGGGTATCGATCAGCATCGGTTAGCAAAGATTACAAAAAACGGGGGGCAGTGAAAGGGGTTAAGGCTGCAGATTAAGATGAAGAAAGAAATGGGGTGTCAGGCGCGAACGCAGTGGGTGCAGGTTCCGGAGGTTTCGAATTCGGTCAGGCTTTGCAGGGTGGTTTGGGCAATTTTACGAAG
>CAWUOE010000681.1:0-1928 GCA_963923355.1 uncultured Gemmataceae bacterium
TTCCATCCTGCGCCTCGATGGCAACGGCCCATCGATCGACAAGGCCAACGGTTCGGGGAAATTGCTCATCAGGGGCAACGGGGAGCTGGAGATCGCCAACGGGCGCTCTGAAAACCTGAAGGGTTTGGAGGTCGCAGCCAACGCGGTGATCCGCGTGGGGATGCGCAATACCGCGGAAAGCTTCCTCCCCGCCCGCCTGACGCTCACCAACTCACTCAACCTTGGGGCCGGCAACAAGCTGGTGTTGGGCGTGAAGCAGGAGGACAACGCCGAGGCACCCCTCGTCATCGCGGGCGCCTTCGGGGCCAACCACTGCGTCCTTGACCTTGTCCTGCCCCAAACCCTACCCGCCTATCCGGAAACGATCCCCCTGATCGCGGTGGGTGGCTCCACCGCGGGTACCTTCAGGAACACCCGGGGGGAAACCCTCGCCGAGGGCACCTTGTTCGAGGTGGCCGGCATGTCGTACCAGTTGCGCTATTCCACCAACCTGCCCAACGGGAACCGCGGGGTGGGCCTGGTGCGGAATCCGGCGGTGGCCTTCGCTGCCAACCTGCCGCTGATGCTTGCCCTGCCGCCGGGGCAGTTAAATGCACGGAGCGCACCGGCTGCCGCCTCCACCTCCGACAGGTTGGCGCAGGCTAACACCCTGCTGGACAGCCGGGCCTTCCAGGAAACCTGGGTCCGGGGTTTGTACCGTTCGCTTTTGGGTCGGGAGGCAGACCCCCAGGGCCTGCAGGAGCATCTGGCCCGCCTGGCGCGGGGTGGCTCCATGGCCGACCTGCTGTCGGCCTTCGTCGCTTCGGCGGAGTTCCTCCAACGGAACGGCGGCACGGCCGAATCGTACGTGGACGCCCTGTACCGGACATTGCTTGGCAGGCAACCCGCCACGGCGGAGGTGCAACCCCATCTGGCCCGGCTGCGGACCGGGACCACGCGGCTGGACCTGGCGCGCAGCTTCCTGAAAAGCGAGGAGTTCTCCAGGGGAGAGGCGGTTTCGCTGTACCGTGGCATCCTGGGTCGGGAACCCTCGGGGCAGGAGCTGGCCGCCTGGTCCCGCGGCCTGTCCACCCAAAGGGATCCACTCAGGTCCGGACTGGCCTCCTTCCTGTCCAGCCTGGAGGCCTTTTTGAGGTTGTCCGGCAGCCGCTCAGGCGTCAGGCCGCCCGCCAGCGGGGGCCTGACCAACTGGATATTCCCCTCGGGTGGCCCCACTTCCTGACCCCGGCGACGCATTCCCGAGCCGGGGCCTGCCTAAAGGCGAACGCGTCATCCGGGCCAAACACCCAGAGCTGTTTCCAATTCGCTGGCGAAGAAGCCATCGACAAACTGCGGCTTGCCTTCCACCATGCGGAAGCGGTTGACCGTGCCGCGGCCACCAGGGCCCGCGCCAGCGGCCAGCAGGGCCGGCAGCCCGGTGGAGGGGACCACCGCGCCCAACCGGGTGCCTCCGATGAATCCGCTTGAGAAGGCGTCAAAGCCGACCGGATCCCCGGTCGCCTGGAAAACCCGCACCTCGGGGGCGAAGCCGGCCCCACGCGCCACGGCGATCTGCGCAAAACCCAGGCCAATAAAGTCACCCACCGCGACGCTGGCGCCGGTGTTGCCCGGTTCATCGAAGGCCAGGAAGCTCTGGAGCACCTGCACGCCGGCTGAATCAAAAACCACGACATGGGCCCCCGCGCCCGAAAGCGGCGTCACAACGATCTGCTGCACAAAGGCGGGGGAGGCCTGCAGCAGGGGAGCCAAGGTGGGCAGGGCAAGGAAGCCTTCCATGTGAGAGTTTGCCGGTGCCGTCAGTCCGGAACCGAGCCATCCACCAGCCACCTGGATGCCGCCGCGGAACTGCTGGTCGAAGGCGTAGAAGCTGACGCCCGTGGCGGTGCCGTCCCCACGGAAGGCCACCACGTGGGGTGCGCCACCCTGGC
>CAWUOE010000682.1:0-1925 GCA_963923355.1 uncultured Gemmataceae bacterium
CGTTTGTGGTGCTGGGGGGCCGGCTGCATCAGGGGAAGAAGGCGATCATTGGCGAGGGGGGCGGGCCGCTGGGGGCCGCGTTCGATCCGCTGCGCGCCCGTGTGGAGCCCGGCGCTCCCGTGAGCCTGCCCGAGCTGGAATTGGCCGGCGGCCTGTTGCCCGAGCGACTGGGCGACCGCGACAGCCTGCGCCGGGGATTCGATCCGCTGGCGAAGGAACTCGACCGGTCCGGCCACCGGTTGGATGCCCACCGGGCCCGGGCGCTGGGGCTGCTCACCAGCACCGCCGCGCGCGAGGCGTTTGAGGTGGAGCAGGAGACCGACAGCTTGCGCGAGGCCTATGGGCACACCCGATTTGGCAAATCGTGCCTGCTGGCCCGGCGGCTGGTGGAGCGGGGTGTGCGCTTTGTGCAGGTGAACTGGTCGGACCATGTGGAGGCGGAGGAAGACGCCGGCGATGGCGGGTGGGACCACCACTACCGCAATTTCACCATCATGGCGGATCGGCATGGTCCGTGGATGGACCGGGCCATCAGTGGTCTGCTGGACGACCTGCGGGGCAGGGGCCTTCTGGACAACACGCTGGTGATCGCCGTGGGCGAGTTTGGTCGCACGCCCAAGATCAACGACAAGGCGGGCCGCGACCACTGGGAGCACTGCTACAGCGCGCTGGTGGCCGGCGGCGGCACCCGCAAGGGGCTGGTGCTGGGCACCAGTGACAAGACGGCCGGCCATCCGGTGGACGGCGCGGTCACCCCCGCCGATCTGGGTGCCACGGTGCACCTGGCCTTGGGCATCAACAGCGAGACCCGCCTGGGCCTGGGAATCGACACTGGCGGCAAGGCGATTGAGGCGCTGTTCTGATGGCCGGGTGGTGGATGCTGCTGGTGGTGCTGAGCATGGGGCAGGACCCCCAGCGCCTGGCCGGCGAATCCCCGGGCTGGAAGGGGCACCTGCGCTGGTCGCCCGATGGCAAACAATTCCTCTTCACGCGCATCCACCAGGGGCGCATGGAACTGGCGGTGCAGCCGGCCTCGGGCGGGGACGCGGTGGCGCTGGTGAAGCCGGCGCCGGGACTGCCGCACTTCGACGGGCACTACGCGCCCGATGGCCAGAAGATCGCCTATGTGCACGACATCCTGCAGGGCACCGACGGCAAGCTGCAGATCAACGCCTGCAAGGCCGATGGCACGCAGCCCGAAGTAGTGGTGCCGCACAAGGCTTTCGAGGAGTCGCCCCGCTGGTCGCCTGACGGCAGCCGGCTGGCGTTTGTCAGCACGCGCGATGGCAACCAGGAGATCTACACCTGCAAGCCCGGCGGCGGGGAGGTGAAACGGCTGACCAGCCACCCGGGGTTCGACCATCATCCGAGCTGGTCGCCTGAAGGCGGACGGATCGCCTTCATCAGCAGCCGGGAGGGGCCCGAGGCGCTGTGGGTCATGCGCTCGGACGGTACCGGCCTGCGGCGGCTGACCAAATCAGACGGCCTGGAGAGCTGGCCGGCGTGGCACCCGGACGGCAAGCGGATCGTGCTGGCGCGCAACCGGCGGGGCCAGACCGATCTGGTGCTGGTGCCGGCCGAACCGGGGCAAGGGGCAGAACAGTACCTGGTGGAGCACCCGGCCCAGGAAAGTTTCGCGGTTTTTTCACCCGATGGCAGGCGGTTGGCGTTTTTGTCGGACCGGAAGGGTGGCTGGTCGATTTTCACGCAGGATTTCAAGGAAACTGGTGGAAAAACCCCGGTGGCCGGCGGGACAGGGTCCCCTTGAAATCTCAAGGAATGTCGCCAGAATAATGAGGATAGCCAACGCTTGCTGCGCCGACGTGGTGGAATTGGCAGACACGCCAGCTTGAGGGGCTGGTTCTCGTAAGGGAGTGCAGGTTCAAGTCCTGTCGTCGGCACTCAAAACGCCAAAGGCCCCGGGT
>CAWUOE010000683.1:0-1922 GCA_963923355.1 uncultured Gemmataceae bacterium
CGATGCTGGTCCTGGGTGCCATGCGACATGTTCAGGCGGAACACATTCACGCCGGCCTCCAGCAACGCCTCCAACATTTCCGGGTCCCTGCTGGCAGGACCGATCGTGGCGACAATCCGTGTGCGGCGATAGGGCGACATCTTTTACCTGTTCCTGGTTTGGTAAACAGGATTCTCCAAGGACTGGACCTCCATCGTATCAAGCGGTCCGGATGCCGGCTTTCAGCCACTTTTCCAATTCGCCAAGCTGCCGCACGCATTCCGCCCGTGCTTTGGCGAATCCCGGTCGGTCCACATGGGCCTGTTTCAGGTAATCCAGGATCTCCGCCTCGGCTTTCAGATAACGGGCGCAACCCTCCGCCACTAGCGGTGCCACACCGGCAGGGATGGTGGTCAACCCATTCGAGTCACCATGCAGCAGATCCCCCGGCCGGATCGTCAGACCACACACCCTCACGGTCTGGTGCAGGGAAGGGAAGTGGCAATACCCGTGCGCGCCCATTGCCCCGGTGGTGAAGCACGGGAATTTCAGCCGGGCCACCTGCTCCAAATCGCGCCCCGCACCCGATGTGACCAGGCCAACCGCGCCGAACTTCTGGTAGGTGGTGCAAAGTATCTCACCAAATGTCGCCGCGGCGGGTGGATCATCGAGATCCTGGAACACCACCACCGGCGGCCCCGCCAACTCGGCCAGCTTTTCCAGTTGTTCCTCCAGGCCCTGATAGGAGTTTTCTCCGGCCGGAGGTTCGGCAGAACGGAAGGTTGCGGTGCTCGCATAGCCCACCATGGGCGGCAGGGATGGGAAGGCAGCCATCAACCGACGGTCGGCAAAACCGGCCGATTTGGGCCTTAACCCTGCCAGTTCGATCACATTGCACACGGTGGGCGTGTCACAACCCCGCAGTGCTTTCAGGTCCACACCGGGAATTTCCCCATAAGTCGCCATGATCCGTTTCTCCTGTTGGATAACCATAAGCTAAGGAGAAGTGCCGCCCTCCGACAGTCCGGAGCATTCTCAGATGGCTTTTCCATGGCTTTATGTGACTGTGGGTTTGTCATGGCTGGTGTTCGGCCTTGCCGTGCTCACCGGCTGGCTGGATGGCCCCTGGACGACCATCAGGGTTGGAGATTCTCGCTTTTCCGCCGGTTGGCTGGCTGTAGCCTTGGGCCTTTACAATCTGGTGCGGTGGTACAACCGCCAGGGATTGAGAAATGTCCGCGCTTGGGAACAGGCACAAAACAACCAGCGTCAAAACATGCTGAAACAGGCCAGGGCATCAGAAGAAGCCAACCCATCCGGACCAGCCTGAAGGGCATTCACATGGTGACCAACCGCTGGATTCCCGTGGCTATCCTGCTCGCCGCAGGGCCGCTGCTACTCTGTCTTCAGGCCGAGCCCCTCCAAACACCCACCCAAACCAAATCCAAGGCATCGGCAAAAGGCAAAACCACAGCCGTTGACACCTCTGTTCCAGGCTCCACTCTGGGTCCGGGCACATGGTTGGGGCTTATCAAGGATTCCCCACCTTCCGAAACCCAAATGATCATGGCTTATCACCCGCAATTTACCCAGGGATTACCGGCCCCCGGGCTGAATCAGCCAGCACCCAACTCAAAAAACGCCAAAACCGCGGCTGCAGCCCTTGCCAAACAAAAAGCGGCGGCGCTTCAAAAACTGAAGGCAGATTGGAAAATGTTCCGCTTTGACCTGACCGAATCCGTACCCTTGCATTTTTTCGTGCTGCCAGAGGCTTTCGACGAAAAAGGGGAAATCCTCAAGCCCACCACAGAGCAGCAGGATCAACTGAAAAAAGGCGGAATTCCCGGCAAGGTACAGCAATTGCGGCCCGGCATGGTGGTGCGCGTTCACCAGGTTCAGGACGGCAAACGACTGCTGGTGGACAAGGTGGATGTGTTGCGGGA
>CAWUOE010000684.1:0-1917 GCA_963923355.1 uncultured Gemmataceae bacterium
GCGGCCTGAGCCACCTCCAGAATTTCCGCGGCGGTGAGATGTTCCGGACGGGCCGACCAACCCCGGTATCCTGCGGGGCGGCAGTAGAGGCAGCGCTCATTGCACTGGTCGGTGACGGAAATGCGGAGGTAGTCGATGGTCCGCCCCAAAGGATCGAGAGGAGGGGAAGGCTTCATATCGGGGCGCGAAAACCGTAATACTCCTGGTCCTCGTTAAAACCGCCTTCCCCGGCGCCGAGATGGCGGAAATCCATGACGAACTCGATGGCCCGGACCCATTTCACCTGCTTGTAGCCGAGTTCCAGTTCGTTGCGCAATCGCAAGGGAGCCCCATGGGGTTCCGTGAGAGGTTGTCCGTTCATCTGATAGGCAAGGATGGTCTGGGGATGGAGGAGGTGTTCGACTTTGTGGCAGTCATAATAGGGTCCCGCATCGGGGCCGGATCCCATGCCGAACGAGTAAAAGACGGCATATTTGACCCCGGGTTTTGGCCGGACCCGATTCATGATGTCGGCCAACCGTACTCCGCCCCATTTGGCGATCCCCGACCAACCCTGGATGCAGTAGTTCTGGGTGATCTGCTCCTGCCGTGGAAACGCCCGCAGTTCCTCCATGGAAAATTCAGCCGGCTGCTCCACCTCGCCGGAAACGGAGAGGCGGTAGTTTGTGAAATTTTCGGAGAGATGACGGAGAAACTCGGGGGAACGGGGGTGGGTGCCGTTGACCCAGAAATAAGGGGAGATGTCCTTTTCTGAATACTTGGCCACGGGCCTCATCTTCTCCATGGCATCGTAGGCCCATCCCACCACGGCGCGGCCGAGGTGTTGGACTTTGCGGGGGTAACGGAGGGTCAGCGGGGAGGCCGCCAACCAGGCAACCGCGGCACCAAAAAACAGAAGGGCGAATCCCAAGGCGCCGGACCAAGAGGCGTCGTCCATTCCCCGGATCATGTGATTGAGGTTGGTCAGGGGATCGGTGGCGAAGACCATGAACACATGGCCGGCAACAAAGGCCAAAAAGAAGAGCAGGACGAGAAAATGCAGGGTGCGGGCGACCTGACGATTGAACCAACCGGTGGCAAGGTGGAGTCGGGCCGCGATGGAGGGGGCTTGGAGAATCCCGGTGATGGCGGCCAAGGGCGAGGCGATGAAGACGGCGCTGAAGTAGGCCAGCATCTGCAGGCCGTTGTACTGCTGCCAGCCCGAGGGCGGCGGAAAATCCAGGGAGAGATATTGGAGGGCGGTGGAGAGGGCGTGCGGGAGGACGGTCCACGAAACCGGCACGATTCTTTGCCACTGGGCCGTGCTGAAGAGCAGGGCAAAAAAAACCAGACCGTTCACCAACCAGACAAGATCCAGGCTGAAATGCCACCAACGGGCGAGACCGACGGAGTGGCGAATGCCGGGCAGCCCCAGCCAACCTGGAAGGGAAACACTATCCTCCTTGGCCGTCCATTCCCGATCCTTGGGCACCGGTCCGCGGAGGCGGAACCATTCCCGTCCGGGGGTGCATCCCGGATCGAGGTAGAGCCGGGGATGGTCGGCCAGGATCTGGATGCCGGAGCGGATGATGAACATCATGACGAAGGCGTTGAGCCAATGGGCGGTGCGGAGCCAAAGGGGAAACCCGTCGTGGACGGGAAGGGCGAAGTCCCCCGTGCCCGGAAATTTAAGAATGAATTCCTGGATGCCGGGCAGGGTTCGGAGCCAGCGGGCCAAAAAAACGGAGCCTAGGGTGGCGAGAAGGCCGGCCGGAACCAGGACTTTGAGAATTTGCGGGGTGGTCCACCAGGTTTGGCCGATGCGGATCTGGGGCAGGGTGGCCGATTCCTGGGGCATGCCGCCGGCAAATTCGCGCAGATCCACCCGGTCGGGAGCCGACTTCAGCTGATCGGCCAGGGTCGTTTTCGACGACATCC
>CAWUOE010000685.1:0-1916 GCA_963923355.1 uncultured Gemmataceae bacterium
GTGGGAGGGGATGCGGAGGGGGTGGACTGGGCAGTGATGGGGTTCAGGTGCGGGCCTGCCTTTCAAATCACATCGGGGATCAGGAAGGCGCCGCGGCCTTTGCGGCCGAGGAGGGCGTTGGCTTCTGGATCGGTGGGGATGGATTCGGTGGCGGGGTCGAATTTCAGGGGGCGGCCGAGGCGGCTGGAGAGGTTGCCGAGGTGGGCCAGGGTGGTGCTGCGGTGGCCCTCCAGGATATCGCAATTGGGTTTGGCCTTGCCCTGACAGGCGGCCGTGAAGTTCTGGAGGTGGGGTACCTCGCTGAAGGACGCCTTCTTCTCGAAGGCCAACTTGTTGCCGCGCTCAATCACGCGCCAACCCCCGCGGCCGAGGACCAGATAGGCCTCGGTGCCGTAGAAGACGACGCCGTTCTCGTAGCCCTCCATGTGGTAGGGGGTCCAGAGGCGCTGGTCGAAATGCAGGACCTTGGGCGAGCCTGGGAAGGTGAAGACGACAGATTGGGTGTCGGGCGTTTCCTGGGTGTCGCCCTGGAAGAACAACTTGGTGCCGAAACCGTGGACGCCATCGGGAGTGTCGACGCCGAGACCCCAGCGGGCGATGTCGAGATCGTGCACGCCATCGTTGCCCATGTCGCCGGTGCCGTAGTCCCAGTACCAGCGCCAGCCGTAGCTGTAGCGGTTGGAGTTGAAGGGGCGCTCGGGAGCGGGGCCCTGCCAGATGTCCCAGTTCAGGGTGGTTGGGGCGGAGCCATCGGGCACCGCGGGGACGCGTCGGCGGAGCTGGCTGTTGAAGGCGCGGGCCATATGGACGGCGCCCAGCTTGCCGGACTGCACATAGCGGATGGCCTCGATCATGTGGGGCGAGCTGCGACTCTGCGTGCCGACCTGGACGACCCGGTTGTGTTTGCGGGCAGCCTGCACCATGCGGCGGCCCTCGGTGATGTTGTGCGAACAAGGCTTTTCAACATAGACATGCTTGCCGGCCTGGCAGCCCCAGATGGAGGCGAGAGCGTGCCAGTGATCTGGCGTGGCGACGGCGATGGCGTCGATCGATTTGATCTCGAGTAGTTGGCGAATGTCCTGGACGCATTCGGGGTTTTTGCCCTTTTGCAGATCGGCCACTTGTTTCGACTGGGCGGCGAAGTACTCGGTGTTCACATCACAGAGGTGGGTGACCTGGCTTTCGGCGAGTTGAGCGAAGCCTGACAGCAGTGCCTTGCCACGGCCCCGTATGCCGACAACCGCGACATTTAGGCGATCGGAGGGTGCAGCCTTGGCCGAGGATTTGACCCAAGGGATGACGGTGGCCATGGTGGCCAAACTGGCGGTCCATTTTGCAGCCTGGCGACGCGTGATGGTCATGGGTTCACCATGTTTGGAGTAAAGGGGGCGATGGATCGAGTGTACGGTTGGTAGGAAGGATTTGCCAGCATGTGGGAGGGGGATTTGGTTTTTGGAAAAGTTTGGACGGCCCTCAACCCAAGGCGGCGGCTCATGGAGCTTGCCTTACCCTGGGCTAAGTTCCGCAACCCCTACAGGGTTGAATTGGTGCCCAGAGGGCATGCCCGCCCCTTCGTCCCATCCCGCGGCGGGAGGGGGGGAAATCGTTTGACCTCACCCATTGCCCTGTGGGCATTTCCCTCTCCATCCATGGAGAGGGAACATTTGTTTGATAGGCCCCTGGCGGGTCTGTGCCGCGACAGGCCGGGGCGTGCCGCCGGGGTGTCACGATCCGTTTTGACACAAACCGGACCAGGGGTTGGCCGGGCAATGGGCCCCGGCCGAGATGCCGCCTTGTGGGCGGTGCGCCACCTGAGTGCCAGAGACCCGAAAAGCTGTGGGTCGCTTGGGAAAAACAGAACACGTAATCCAGAGTGCGGTTCCGGGGTCGGAAAGTCCCGGAATGGTCGCACCCCT
>CAWUOE010000686.1:0-1915 GCA_963923355.1 uncultured Gemmataceae bacterium
TATTGGCTGCCTTTTTGGCAGGCCAAAAATGGTTGAAACGGGCCAGTCAGGCCTTGCGCCAAGAGCTGCCCTCAGCGTATTGCCCTGCCCCAAGCGGGGAAGCGTTTTTCCGCCCCCGCGAAACGCATGGACGCCGACCAGGTGCAGAACGGATGAGAGACTCGCCCAAGCCGGCAATAACCCGCATGGCGGGCCTGATTTTGCCACTGCCCCTGCTTCTGGGCGGGTGCGCAAGTTTTTGGGATGAGGTGACCAGCCGGGATTTCAGCCTGAAAGAGAAATTCCAACCCGCCAAGCCGCCGCTGGAAATACTGCAAACGACCACGGACGGGGACAAGCGGGCCAGAGCCCTGGCCCAATTGAACGAACCGATTCGGCATGGTGGAACGCAGGAGCAGCAGGATCTGGTGGTGAAGGTGCTGGTGGATGCGGCGACAACGGACCGTCTATCCCTATGCCGCATGCGCGCCATCGAGAGCATGAAAAAATTCAAGGATCCGCGGGTGGTGGAGGGCTTGAAGGAGGCCTACTACCGGGCAGGTTCCTTCAATCCCGAGATCGCGACGGTAATCCGCGCGCAAACCTTGGATGCCCTGGGTGCCACCGGGAACCCTGAGGCTGTGGAATTGCTGGTGAAGGTGGCCAACGAACCGGCCGTGGTAGGTGCCGAGCAGGACCGCCAGATGAAAATTGATGAACGAACGGCCGCGGCCCGTGCCCTGGGGAATTTCAAGGAGGGGGACGCCTCGGTGGCCCTGTTGAATATCCTCAAGGCGGACAAGGATGTGGCCCTGCGGGACACCGCCAAGAACAGCCTTCAAAAAATCACCGGGCACAAGGCTCCGGCCGACGCGCGCATGTGGGAGGAGTACCTGGCCAAAGATCCCGCGACGCGGGAATCCTCCTGGTTTCGGCTTGCCAGTTTCTGGAAATAAAACGGCCCGGCCCAAAGCAGGTTCAGAAAATCAAACAACCCCGGCCGATCGGCCGGGGTTGTCGCTTTTGAAGGGCTGCACCCGGAACTAGGGCTTGAACCTCGGTCCGGCGGGAACAAGGAACAATTGACCCGCGATCTCCTCCACCCGGCAACCAGACTTGCGCAGGATCGCGTTGACGGAGGGCAGGGTGTCGAAATTGAGGTTGGGTTCGGAAAGGTCCATCTTCTCGTTGAGCGGGGGTTCGATCCCCAGGCTCTTGAATGACTGCTCGGAGACAAAGATCTCGATACCATCGCGGTGGCGGATTTCCTTGATGAATTCGGCGACGGTCGGGTTCGTCAGTGTCCAGGCGCGGTCATCCGGGAAATGCCGGACTGGTGCCTGGTGGTCACGGATGCGGAGGCAGAGAATCGCGCCGTTGTTGGCGGCCAGATAAATACGATCCGTGTGACGATTCTGGACGGGGATCAACCAGCATGGAATTTCGATACGGCCCAACCGCAGGCCCGTGGCCCGGTCGAGCAGAAGGAGTCGCCCGGCGTTATCCAGCGAGGCGACGATTTTGGGGCTGACGGAAAGGGGCAAGGTAGCTTCGCTGACCGCGTTGATGGTGGCTCCGCAGGCGGCTTTCATGGACCAAAGGGGTTTGCCGGAGGCGCGGTCGAGGCGCCAGAGACCCTCTTTTTCACCATGGACATACAAGTCACGCTCCGTCGGAAGCATGGGCAGATCGATGGAACCACCGATGTTGGTTTTCCAGGAACGTGTGTTGGTTTCGATTGACCATGCCGTGAGGGAGCCCAGATTGTCCCCCAGATAAGCGAGGTTTTGGTACCGGGCTGGACCTGTCAGCAACACGCCCTTGGTGAGCAGGTTGGGCATCTCGATGCTGGGTTCAGTGTTTTGGTATTCACGAGCGTTGGCCCTTTCCCGTTTGTCGATCACCAGGCCACCTCCCTGGGGGCTGATGGCGTCGC
>CAWUOE010000687.1:0-1914 GCA_963923355.1 uncultured Gemmataceae bacterium
GGCGGGCCCCAGCATAACGGTTGTTCAGATCATCCAGCATGCGGGCTTCCAAAGCCCTCAGGGATGATTCCTTCACGGCTGGCTGGAGGTTGGGGATCGGGTCGTTCCCGGGGATGACTCGGACCCCCTGGTGAACAGGTGGCAGGAAGTTGGAATCCCATACCTGGGATCCACCATAGGGGATATGCTCGCACAAAACCACGAAGGGTGGCAGGTTGGGATTGAGCGTGCCGAGTCCATAACTGAGCCAGGCGCCCATGCTGGGCAAAGGGATGGTTGCCGAGCCGGTGTGCATGGCCAATGCCGCCTGGAAATGCTCCACAATGTCGGTTTGCAGTGACCGGATGATGCAAAGCTCATCCACCATGGCCCCCAGGTTGGGGAAAAGCTCGCTCACCATCAGCCCACTTTTCCCTTGGGGTGTGAACCGGAAGGGGGAGGGCAGAAGGGGTACCTGGGCCACCCCGCGAAGGTTGAACCCCTCAACAATCTTTCCCTTGTCCCGCTGCAGGGCGGGCTTGGGGTCGAAGGTGTCCACATGGGAAAAGCCTCCCGTGAGAAACACCTTGATGAGGTGGCGCGCCTTGGGTGCGAAATGCGGGGCGGCCGGCGCCACCGGTCGCAGGTCGTTGGCCAACGACTCACGCAATGAACCGGCGGTTGCCAGGGCTGCCAACCCCATCTTTCGCCGGTCAATTTTGCCGAAGCGCATGGGGTCAATCCAGGTAAAAGAAATCGTTGGAGGTGAGAAGAATGCGGCAGAGGGCGGTCCAGGCGGCTTTCTCATCTTGCTGCCTTAGGTATTCCGCGACAAACGCCTTGGCGCGGGCCTCCTCATCCTCCGAGGGCGGGCGCTGCCAGGCAAGCAGGAATGCTTCACTGATACGCATGTCAGTTGGCAGGTGAAGGACCCGTGCGGCAAAGGCACCGGCCTCGGTTTGCACCTCGGGACTGTTCATCAGGTACAGCGCCTGCGCCGGGACAATGCTGCTGGTGCGGACCCCGGTGGTGGTATTCGTGTCAGGCCCATCGAACAGGGCGAGGAAAGGATGGCGCTGCAGGCGGGTGGTCATCAGGTACACGCTGCGGTGCAGGCTGGGGTAAAAGACCTTGAACTGGGAGTGCTGGGAATAGCCCCAGGCGGTGATGGGGGGAAACGGATGTTCCCCGGGGCGGTTCAGATCAAGCCGACCGCTGGCGGCGAGCATGGCATCGCGGATAGCCTCGGCATCGAGCCGCAGCCTTGAGTGTCGCCATAGGAAGGTGTTCTCCGGATCGATGGCGGCGTTGGTGGCTTCGGTGGTGCTGGCGAGGCGCCACGCCTTGGATGACAGAATTAGCCGGTGCATCGACTTGATGCTCCACCGATTCTCCCGAAAAGTGACGGACAGCCAATCGAGCAGCTCGGGGTGGCTGGGCTGTGCCCCGCGGGTACCGAAATTGTTGGGGGTGGTGACCAAGCCCCTGCCGAAATGATGCTGCCAGATCCGATTGACCAGGACGCGCGCGGTGAGCGGATGGTCCGGCGAAACCAGCCATTCGGCCAATTGCATGCGACCACTTTGTCCTGGGGGAATCCGGAGGGGCGATTCCGTCAGAAACGCCGGGGCGCCGCGCTCGACAACCGGTCCGGGTTTGTCGGGTTCGCCGGAGCGCTGGAAGACCGCCGGCCTGGGAGTGCCTTCCTGGACGGCGTAGGCCAGCGGTACCGTGGTGGCGAAGCCGCGGCGGCGGGTCGCCTCTTCCAGGTTTTTGTCTCCCGACGGTTGTCTGGCTGCCAGAGTGGCAACTTCTTCCGGTGGCACCAGCGGGACAAAGTGTTCCCGCGGCTTTTTCATCGACTGGAATTCCTCGGCCCCGGCCCACGGAAATTGAGTGCTTTCAAAGATCCCGTACAGGGCGTAATAGTCGTTT
>CAWUOE010000688.1:0-1913 GCA_963923355.1 uncultured Gemmataceae bacterium
ACAGCTTCAGCCTATCGCCTGCAGCCACGATGACCCGGCGCAGTTGCTCCACGCGTGCCGGAGGCTCGTTGTCATCCCACACACCCGCCCGTTTGAGGAAAGGAATGCAACCTTCCAGCTTTTTTTCTACCGGCAGGTTTTTCATGTACTCCCCGGCAACCCAATACAGTTTGTCCGGGTCGAAACTGGCGGGTGAATCGTTGACCCGCTCTAGGGAAAAATGGGCTGTCATCTGGTCGATGGGGATGATCTCGCTGTGGTCGTCAAGCGACCAGCCCAAACGGCCTAGGTAGTTCACCAGCCCCTCGGGCAGGTAACCCAACTCCCTGTAAAAAGCCACGGTGGCTGGGTTCAGGTCATCGCGGGCGGCGATTTCCTCGGCCGAATGCCCCAAAGACATCAATTTGGATTTGATGTCAGGGGTCACAAACTTGGCCATGTCCCGTTTGCTCAGTTTCTTTTTGGAGTTCGGCTCGTTTACGACGGGAACATGGGCGAATCGGGGCAAGGGCGCCCCCAGTGCCTCAAATGCCACCAACTGCACCGCCGTGTTGCTCAGGTGCTCCGCCGCCCGCACCACATGGGTGATCTTCATCGCGGCGTCATCGACTACCGTGGCAAAGTTGTACAACGCCCGGCCATCGCCTCGAAGGATGACCGGGTCACCCAAAAGGTCGGCATCCCATTCCACCCGTCCCCGAATCAGATCCTCCAGGATGATTTTTTTGCCATCCGGAACTTTCAGGCGAACAGGAAGCTTGCCTTCAAGCACCCGCTTCAAAGCCTCTTCAGGGGACAGGGTGCGACCGGGGCCCCTGTGGATGTAAGGCCGTTTGGCTTTTTCTGCAGATTCCCGCTCCGCTTTCAGTTCATCCGGCGAAAGCAGGCACGGATAGGCTTTGCCTTCCCGCACAAGCCGGTAGGCGGCTTCTTTATAGCTTTCCAAACGTTGGGATTGGAAATAGGGCCCTACCGGTCCCCCGATTTCAGGACCCTCGTCCCAATGGATACCCAGCCAGCGGAATCCATCCAGAATGGGTTGGAGCGCTTCGGGCTTGTTCCGTTCGCTGTCGGTGTCATCGATTCGCAGGACAAACTGGCCACCATACCGTTTGACCAGCAGCCAGTTGAACAGGGCGGTGCGGACCCCCCCGATATGCAGATATCCCGTTGGGCTGGGGGCAAAACGCGCTCGAACCGGACCCATACTATCCTCCCGGGCCGAAATGCCGGCCCGGGTATAGTTTACGACTCCTGGTTCACCTTGTCCCCAGGGAGTCTCTCCGCGGGTGTGCTGTAGGTTTTCACCGTGCCCCGGCCTTCAACCAACAGCAAGGTCGTGCCCCATTGGACCACCTTGTCCTCTTGGTTGAGGATCTCCCGCTTCCAGGTGATTTGACCGCGCCTTCCGCGCGATTTTTCCTCAATTCCCATAACCGTGCATCGGACTCGAATCGTGTCCCCGATAAACACAGGTTCCAGGAAGTGCCATTCCTTGATGCCCACAAACGCAAGGGTGCGAAGCGGTGGATGGTTGAGCCCCAAACCGCTTGCCACGGACAGGATGAGCAACCCATGGGCAACCGGTTTCCGAAAAGGGGTGGTGGAGGCGAACTGATGATCGATATGGATTGGATTGAAATCCCCGCTCACCCCGGCAAAGTTCACGATATCCGCCTGAGTGATCGTTCGCCCTGGACTGGTCCAGGAATCATTGACTTTCAGGTCGCTGAAATACAGGTGGGAAGAGGTGAACACTGGCCTTTCTCCCGGGCTCAAGGAATCACCGCAGCCCGCTTCTAACGGGGACTGGAACAGGGGAAGACCATAAAAATTGCCCAAATGGAAGGCAAGGCAATTTTTAGACCATGGTCAACTGCGTTGCAGCAGCCTTTTCCAGCCAATTAAAGTAT
>CAWUOE010000689.1:0-1913 GCA_963923355.1 uncultured Gemmataceae bacterium
CGAAGTGCCGACGGGCACCATCGTCCTGTGCGAGTGTCACACCGGCAAGTGACACCGCCTCCACCACGCCCAGCGCCACTTGATCCACCGCCTCCAGGCGAACGGGGCGGCCCAGCAAATCCAGGCCCTGCCGCCACTCGTTTTCCAGCTCAGTCGTTTCCTGCCGCTGGATGGCTGGCAGGAACTGGTCCATCGAGTCCAGCAGGGCCTCGAGAACCTCGTTGTGACCAGGTGCAAGGCCACGGGTGAACATGGCCAGTGAACCTCCCGATTCCAGCCCAGACTCCGCGAAATCCACCTCGGATTGAGCAACATTCAGTCCAACGCCCACCACCGTGGCACGGCCCTTCTCCACCAAAATCCCGGCGACCTTGCGGCCGGAATAATAGATGTCATTGGGCCATTTGATGCGTGGCTTTCCGGGCAACCATCTGGAGGCGGCTTCCCGTGTGGCAACCGCGGCCCAAGCGGTCAGCAAGGCCGGCCTGGCGGCCTCCCGATCCAGGTCCAACAGGACACTCACCAACACGCTGGACAATGGCGGAGCGGTCCAGGTGCGCCCGTGCTGCCCACGGCCCCGCGACTGGGCCCCTGCCGTGACGGCAACGCCGTGCAAGGCTGGTTCCTCGAAAATCCGCGCTCCCAGACGCAGTGCCTGCTCGTTGGTGCTGTCCAGGACGTCGTGCCAGTGAATTCGATGACCAACCTGGCGGCCCGGCCGCTGGATCACCCGGTCAGGAACGGGTAACCCACTGGCATCCTCGGTCATTTCACATCCGGAATAAAATCAATGGCCATGTCCAAGGCGGTGGCCTGGTGCGTCATGGCCCCCACACTGATCCGGTCCACGCCGGCGAGGGCATACTCCCTGAGGCTTTCCAGCCGGATTCCACCCGAGGCCTCCAGCTTCACCGATGGCGCCATTTCGTTGCGAATTGCCACGGCCTCACGAACCGCAGAAGGAGACATGTTATCCAACAAAACCACGGTTGGCGCTTCAGGCAGGATCGCCCTCAACTGCTCCAAGGTTTCCACCTCCACCTCGACGGCAAGGGGCGGGTGGGCTTTGGCATAATCAGCGGCCTTGCGGGCCGCTTTTTGGGCTGTGGCTGGATCGGCCCGCATTTTGCCCGCCAGGCAAGCCAAATGGTTGTCTTTGACCAATATCCCGTCCGCAAGGCCCATGCGGTGGTTGGAAGCGCCACCAGTCCGTACCGCATATTTTTCGAGGACGCGCCAGCCAGGCGTGGTTTTGCGCGTGTCCAGCACCACGCAGGGAAGGTCGGCTATCTGATCAGCGTAACGACGAGCCAGGGTTGCGACACCACTGAGTCTTTGCAACAAGTTGAGGGCTGTGCGCTCCCCTTCCAGCAACGCCCGCATGGGCCCCCTCAACCGGGCGATCGGCATGCCCGAGGTGAGAGTGGCCCCTTCATTCGCCAAGGCTTCCACCTTGACCGATGGATCCAATTGGCTGAATACCAGGGAAACCACCGGAAAGCCCGCCAAGACACCCGGGGCCCGGGCAACCAAGGCGGCCTGGCCACCCAATTTCTCGGGAACCAAGGCCTTGCAGGTGACATCACCTTTGCGGCCATCGGGAGCTGTCAAATCCTCAGCCAATGCCAAGGTGATCAAACGACGGGCTGCCGATTCCTCAATGGCACCCCAGGAGGCGGCAGGGTTCTTTGGCATTGGAGTCTTCCAACTGAGTCCTGGTATGACAACCGGCTGGAAAAACAGAAAAAGCGCCGTATGAGGCTGTTTATATTATCCTAGCTCACCCAGATAACCCGGCCACAGCCTCAATGTAAAAAAACACCCCACCCGGTTCGGGTGGGGTATTGCAGAAATCAGATGGGTGCATCATTTGGTGAGTTTGTTGACATCCTCTTCCAGGGTGGCCAACTGGG
>CAWUOE010000690.1:0-1913 GCA_963923355.1 uncultured Gemmataceae bacterium
CCCACCGACGGCAAGGGGCTGCCCCATTTCGGCAAGCTGCAGATCCAGTCGAAGCTGGGCGAGGGAACCACCTCGATCGTCTTCCGGGCCCATGATCCCGAGCTGAGGCGGGAGGTGGCCCTGAAGGTGCTGCAGCCGGACATCGCGGCCCGGCCCGGGATGGCCGAGAGTTTTCTCAGCGAGGCGAGGGCCCTGGCCGGGGTGCGCAACCCGCATCTGGTCATCCTGCACAAATACGGGCGGGAGCCGTTGCCCCACCTGGAGATGGAGCTGCTGAAGGGGCGCACGCTGGCCGACGCGCTGGCCGATGGGCCGGTGGCGCCGCGGCGGGCCGTGCGGCTGGTGGGCGAGATCGCGCGGGGGCTTGCCAGCCTCCATGCCGCCGGCCTGGTGCACCGGGATGTGAAACCGGCCAACATCTGGCTGGATAACAGCACACCCGGCGACCGCGCCGTGCTGCTCGACCTCGGCCTGGTGGCTGAGGACAACCTCGCCGCGGGTACCCGGGGCTACATCGCCCCCGAGGTGAACGAGACCACCGCGCCAGGGCCAGCGGCCGACATCTACGCGCTGGGCCTGGTGCTGCGCGTCATGGCCATGGGGGCCGAAAGGGGCCCCCGGGCCCAGGGCAAATGTCCGGCTGAACTGCTGCCCCTCATCAACAAGATGCTGCGCCTGAACCCGGGCGACCGGCCCACCGCGGCCGAGGTGGTCAAGCTGGCCGAGGCGCACCTCGGCCGTAAAAGCCTGCTGCAGCGGGCCGTGGTGCCGGCGCTGCTGGCGATGGCATTGCTGCTGGGCGCCGGCCTGGCCCTGCGCACGCAGCCCGACAATGCAGCCGCCGTCGACCAGACGGTGAACACGCCAAGTGAACCCGAGCCCCAGGGATTGCGGCCCGACCGGGTGTTGAAGAGGGTGTTCAGACCCGGTGCGCTGGCGGGCCTGCGGGATTTCCAGCGGATCGGCGGGCGATATTGCATCCTCAACCAGCAGGAACTGCGCTTCGAGGGGGATGGCCCCGCCGCGGTGGCGGCCCCGCCGTTTCCAGGCGAGGTGGACCACCAGGTGCTGCGCGACGGCGTGCTGGCATTTTCTACTTCCAGAGGGGAAATCTTTGTCAGGGACCTGTCGGCGGATGGCAACTGGCAGCCGGTCGGGCAGGCGCTCATCGACTCATCCAAGGATCAGGTGATCTCGCTGGATCTCTCGGCCCGCGAGGATGGCAAGCTGCTGATCCACTGCGGCAAGATGGTCTACCTGATGCAGCGGGTGGATGGCCAGTTTTCTGGCAAGCTCCGGGCGCTGTGCCCGCCGAACAAGTTCCTTGAGGCGACCGGGGGCACGGCCCTGATGCGCCTGGCCTTCGCGGAGGACCCCCGGAACATCATCGCCTTCTCCCAGCGGGGCGGGCTGGTCTGCACCCGGCTGGAGACCATGGAATGCCTCTGGGGTTTCCGCCCCACCCACGCCGGGCCGGGGAACAACCAACTGGGGCCCGGCGTTCCGGGTGCGTTCGCACTGGGCTCACCCTCGTCCTGCTTCGGAGTATTCGGCCCCGGGATCAAGAACGACAAGGCCCTGGCTCCGGTGCCGGAGACGGGCACCATGGCCGGCCTGAAGGCACCCGTGATTCAGATCGACTGGCTGGACAAGGACCGCTTGATCGTGCTGGAATCTGGCGCGGAAAATTCGTTTTTCCTCGCCGAATACGACCAAGGCACGATGATCAACGATCTGCTGGCCGTCCGATCGGTTTTGCGGTTTTATGTCGACCGCGCGACAGCCACCGTCCATTGCCTGCGCGCCAATGGCGATGTGGCCGTGTGGGAGCTGGCAAAAAAGCCGGCGCAGTAGGGCGGGGTATCCCAACCGCGCGGCGGCGAATCATCCATCAGCAACGGTGAAGCACGGGC
>CAWUOE010000691.1:0-1911 GCA_963923355.1 uncultured Gemmataceae bacterium
CTTATTTGACGGAAGGAACCTGGGTGGGGGTTGGTGTCAGTACTGGGCCCTGTTGGTTAACAGGGGCAGACTTGATGGTGGTCGACTGTGAGGAAGCCAGCGGGGGTTCCGAGGCTACCGGCACCGGGCTGATGCGTTCAGTCACGATCGGGCTGGATCGGCTGACCACCGTGGAGGTTTCGCAACCGCAAGATTCGCCACCGAAATCCATGAAGTGGTTGTCCCACAATGAATAAAGGTGGGCCTTGCAGCCGGCCAGCATGACGGCAACCAGTCCAAGCGCTAGCTTGGTCTGGATTCCCGTCGGTTTGAGAAAAACAGGGTGTGATTTCATGGGGGTCGATCTCGTCTTCCTTGACGGGGTACCATCCAACAAGTTGGACGGAGTCCCAGATCCTTGCCGGAAAAATGAATCTCCAGCCTGACTCTCAATCGGCAAATCCAAGGTTGGGGTGGGTGCGTAAAAGGCGCCTTCGGAGGAATTCAGGTGCAACTAGCCTGTCCAACCGGACTTTTTGCATTGAAATGCGCCAAAAAGGAGGCCGTTTCGATTATCCGGGGTGGAATCTCGAATCGCCTTAAGCTGATTCAAGTTGCGGTCGAAAACTGAATAAGACAAACTTGTCTGGAATGCCGGAAGTTTGTCGGGGAGGTGATAGTGCCTGTTTCCGATAGGTTGGCCAAAAAATGGCGGGTTTTGCAGGTCGACCCCCGCCGGATCGAGGCTTTGAAAGGAGGCGGGGGCCCGGTTGTTGGTGAATTGGCTGATGTCACCTTGGCCATGTTGGCTAACCGTGGATTGGTGGAGGCCGCAGGAGTGCGTCGCTTTCTGGATCCAAAGCCCTCCGACCTTCACCCTCCAGGCTTGCTGCCTGGGGTGGATTCCGTTGTCGACCGTTTGCTGCTTGCTTGCAAAAACCAAGAAGAAATAGTGCTCCATGGGGATTACGACACCGATGGATGCACCGGCACCTCCATTCTCCTGCTGGCTTTACGCCATTTGGGGGCCAAGGTCCGTTTTCATATCCCTCATCGCACGCGTGATGGCTACGGACTGAAAGCTTCCGATGTGGAGGGTCACGCCAAAGCCGGTTCCAAGGTCATCCTCACCATTGATTGCGGTATCACGGCAGTTGGGGCTGCCCAGAGGGCCCGGGAACTGGGTGTTTCCCTGCTGATTACAGACCATCACCAGCCTTCACCTGAACTTCCGAATGCGGAAGGCTTGGTGCATCCAGGCTTGCCCGGGTCTTCCTACCCGTTTGGCCAACTCTGCGGTGCGGGTGTGGCCTTCAAAGTGGCTTGGGCATTAGCCATGCGGGTGTGCGGCGGGGAAAAAGTGGATGATGCCTGGAGGGCCATTTTGCTTCAGGGGCTTGCTTTGGCAGCGCTGGGGACTGTGGCGGACCATATGCCCCTCCTGGATGAAAACAGGGCCATAGTTCGCTGTGGTTTGAAAAATGTGGCTTCCCTCGGCAATCCGGGATTGCTGGCGCTGATGGAGGTTGCCCAACTGGAACCCGATGGACGCCTGCGCTCGGAGGATATCGCATTCAAGCTGGCCCCCAGGCTCAACGCGGCTGGACGGATGGATTGCGCGCGCATGGTGGTTGAACTGTTCACCACCCGTCAATCGGGCCCGGCGCGCAGCATCGCCCAAATGCTGGACAAGTACAACCGAAGCCGGCAGGTGGTGGAACGGCAGGTCCTGGAATCGGCCATGTCCCAAGTGGAAGAGCAGGGTTTGGCCTCGCGGCCCGTGATGGTGCTGTGGGGCAAGGGGTGGCACCCCGGAGTGGTGGGCATCGTGGCCAGCCGGTTGGTGGATGCCTGGCATCGGCCCGTGTTCATTGCCGCGGTTCCCCCATTCAGTGATTCCCCCGAGGGGCAACCCGGGGCGGAAGCTGAACC
>CAWUOE010000692.1:0-1904 GCA_963923355.1 uncultured Gemmataceae bacterium
GCTAAGAGCGGGATACGGGAGTCGAACCCGTTTCACAGCCTTGGGAAGGCTGGGCACAGCCGGTATACCAATCCCGCGCGGATGGACCGATAGATCAAATATTAGCAGGGCCTAGTCCGGCTTCAAGCACCAATTGCAGTGCGCTTGGTTGGCTGGCAGGCCATTCTTCTTTCCCTGCCCGCAAGGTTTCACAGCCGTGGACCGGCAAACTTGAGGAAAAGCCAAAATTTCCGTCCAAAAACCGGTGTCTGGGGAAGGATTGTGCCGGTGGGGCTGATTCAGGCCCTTCGCTTGTGAGACCGTTGCCATGCTGCTTGTCGCCTTGATGCTTGGAATGCCGGCCCAATCGGGCCCGGTCACCCTGAAGGACCTGGCGCGTCTCGATGAGTGCCAGTTGCAGGCGCTTTTCGCCCAGGGCTGGGTGCCTGGGGAACAACACTGCGCCAAAACCCGCGGCCGAGTTTTCACCAAGCCCGGGAAACTCACCAGCCGGGTGTTCGGTGCCTGCCTGTGGCCTTTGTGGCATGGCAAGCAATTGAATTTCTGCGCCGATGGCTCTGGGGTGATGCTGAACCGTTTGCCCGGAGGTTTGGAGGTGGTTCCAGCAGCCATTGAGACCCGGCCCAGCCTGGTGGATGGCAACCCAGCCCTGGTGTTTGATTACCAGGGGATGCAGAAGAAGGGAACCCAGTTCGCCGAGGTGGCCTTTGACGAGGTGCGTCAGGTGAATGAAGGGTTGTGGCTGGGACGGATGTGGGTGCGACAGAAGGATGGCTCGGCCAAGCCGGTGGTTTGGTTTGGATTGGAGGAATTGCGCTGAGATATTGCGTGTAGCCCTGGAGCGGGCCTTTCCGCGCACGAGCCGGCCCCGGTGGCCGGCTCTTTTTATTCAGCGGTCGGTTGATTGCGGTCCATGGCCGTTGCAATTACCGTGAATGCATGCGCTTTTTCCTGAAATGGATCCGTGGCGGGTGGGTACCAAACCTGTGTTTGGGTTGGCTGGCCGTGCTGTTGACCTGGCACCCGGTGGGGGCGCGGGCTGAAGGTGTGACCCGCTTTGGCAGGGATATCCTTCCCATCCTTTCGGAGCATTGCTTCTCTTGCCACGGACCGGACGAAAAAAACCGCAAGGGCGACCTGCGCTTGGATGACCGTGGGGCGGCCACGGCATCGGGGGCGGTGGTTCCAGGCGACGCTGCTGGCAGCGAGTTGGTCCGTCGCATCCGTTCGTTGGAAAAATCCACCTTGATGCCGCCGCCCAGGCATGGCAAACCGCTGGATGAAAGGCAAAAAAAACTGCTTGAGCAGTGGATCTCCGAGGGGGCACTGTGGGGCAAGCACTGGGCCTTTGAACCCCCGGTCAGGGCTGCATTCCCTGTGGCCGCCCCAGGCGCGGGCAAAAACCCGATCGACCGGTTTGTTGTTGCTAGCTTGGCTGCAAAGGGGTTGGCCCTGTCGCCCCGGGCACCGGACGCCACCCTGCTGGCCCGGGCCAGTTTGGACCTGACGGGCCTGCCTGCCACCCCGGGCGAGCGTGAGGCTTTCCTGCGGGACACCAGCCCCAACCGCTGGGAAAAACAGGTGGAGCGGCTGCTGGCATCGCCCCACCATGGCGAGCGGATGGCCATGTGGTGGCTGGACGCGGCCCGCTACGCTGACACCGATGGCTACCAGGCGGATGAAACGCGGTCCAACTGGCCTTGGCGGGATTGGGTGGTGCAGGCTTTCAATCGCAACATGCGCTTCGACCAGTTCACCCTGGAACAGTTCGCGGGTGACCTGCTCCCCGGAGCCACCGCCGAGCAGAAACTGGCGACCTGCTTCCACCGCAACCACATGACCAACGGCGAGGGCGGTCGCGATCCGGAGGAATCCCGGATCGATTATGTGATCGACCGCACCAA
>CAWUOE010000693.1:0-1903 GCA_963923355.1 uncultured Gemmataceae bacterium
CCTTGGGCTTGGTCTCGAGCTCGGTGAGCTTGGGAGCCTCGCGGTGGATCGGGGCGGTGGCCGTGGCGTTCACCGGACCCTGTTCATCGACGGGCTCACCCAGCACATTGAAGATGCGTCCGAGGGTGGCCTCGCCCACGGGCACAGAGATCGGAGCGCCGGTATCGAGGGCGGTCATGCCGCGCACCAGTCCATCGGTGCTGCTCATCGACACCGCACGAACCCGGTGGTCGCCGAGCAATTGCTGAACCTCGGCCGTGAGGGCAACGTCCTGACCGGCGGCGTTCTTGCCGGTGATGCGCAGGGCGTTGTAGATGCGTGGCAGCTTGCCGGCCGGGAACTCCACGTCGAGCACCGGGCCGATGACCTGCTTAACGGTTCCTTGTGTGCCGGTCGCGGCGGGAGCAGCAGCTGCCATAGGAGAAGTAGGTGGCGGGGAGAGCCAGCGGGATTGAATCCCACCTGAAGCGGGGGAACCTTACCACTCCACTGGCGGCAGCCGTCGCGGCCCTACCCCGGACCCGCCCCGGTGGCAACCCCTGCGCCTCCAAGAACTGGTGAAACCTGACGCCTGAGCCCCAAAGCGCCCCTCAGGGGGATGAGTTCGGTCACCCGAACTGGCGGCCCGGCAGGTGCACCCATACATTGGCACTCGAAGCACGTGAGTGCCAGATCGTCCCGTCGGCCCCCGTTCGGCGCTGCGCCGCCCGGCCGGTTCGGGGAGCACTCTGAGTCCACGTGTCTCTTCAACGACCACACCCATTCCTCATCTATGGCTGCTGTCTCCCTCAGTGTCTCCACGGTCAAACCGCTCGGAGATCGCATCTTCATCAAGGTGTCCGAGTCCGAGGAGCGGACCGCCGGCGGGATCCTCCTTCCCGATACCGCCAAGGAAAAGCCCCAGGTCGGTGAAGTCGTCCAAGTCGGTCCTGGCAAGCGCAACGACGACGGCTCCCGCCAGGCCCCCGAGGTGAGTGTTGGCGACAAGGTGCTCTACAGCAAGTACGCCGGCACCGATATCAAACTTGGCGCTGACGAGTACGTGCTCCTCTCCGAGAAGGACATCCTCGCCGTCGTCAACTGAGCTTCCCTCGCCATGCGTGCCTGGGCTGAGCATCCACCGTTCCTCGCTCGTTGCCGAAACGGTGCGCATGCCTCCGCTCCCTGTCGGGATCAAGAGCCGGTCACAGCCCTGAGCATCACCTCAGTCCTGACGCACGCATCGCAGCAGCCAGAAGCCAACAGATTGGCTGCAACGTTCTTTTCCCCTGTACACACTTCCGCTTTTTCCCATGGCCAAGCGCATCATCTACAACGAGCAGGCTCGCCGCGCCCTTGAAAAAGGCATCGACATTCTCGCCGAGTCCGTGGCCGTCACCCTCGGGCCCAAGGGCCGCAATGTGGTTCTCGAGAAAAAGTTCGGCGCCCCTCAGATCGTTAACGATGGCGTGACCATCGCCAAAGAGATCGAACTCGAGGACCACATCGAGAACACCGGTGTCGCTCTGATTCGTCAGGCTGCCAGCAAGACCAACGATGCCGCTGGCGACGGCACCACCACCGCCACCGTCCTGGCGCACGCCATGGTCAAGGCCGGCCTACGCAACGTGGCAGCAGGCGCCAACGCCATCAGCCTCAAGCGCGGCATCGACAAGGCCTCTGAGTTCCTGGTCAAGAAGATCGAGGAGCATGCCAAGCCGATCAGCGACAGCAATGCCATTGCTCAGGTCGGCACCATTTCCGCAGGCAACGACGAGGAAGTGGGCCGGATGATCGCCGACGCCATGGACAAGGTCGGCAAGGAGGGTGTCATCTCCCTCGAGGAAGGCAAGTCGATGACCACCGAGCTGGAGGTCACCGAGGGCATGCGCTTCGACAAGGGCTACATCTCGCCCTACTTCGC
>CAWUOE010000694.1:0-1901 GCA_963923355.1 uncultured Gemmataceae bacterium
GCCACATTCGCCCAATGGCGGTGCTATTGGCCGTTTGGCGGCGGAATGTTCACCGACCTGTTCGTCCACCAGACCACCCACATGTTGGAGGCCATGGGGATTCGCTATCCGGGTCGGGTAGTGGGCGCTGGTGGCCTGTACCTCGAATACGATGGCCGCGATGTGCCCGATGTGGCCACCATCGTCGCCGACTACAACGAGGGCTGCCAGTTGAGCATCAGCGCCACGATGATCAGCTCCTACCCGGTCGAGGAAGTCATCCGCGGCCGACTGGGCACCATCAAGTTTGTCAAGAACGGCTACCAGGTGATCCGGGACGATCCGGACAAGCGCGCTGGTATTCCAGCCCGGTTGGAGCAGTCCATTCCAGGCGATTTGGTGGAATCCAAGACCGGCTTCGTCGACAAGAACGATGACACCAAGGCACTGTGGAGCAATTTCCTCGAATGCGTCAAAAAAGGCGACCGCAACACCTGGAGCACCCCCGAATTGGGTGCCGCCGCCTTCACCACCGTTGCCTTGGGTGTGCAAAGCTACCGCACTGGCAAGGTCATGTTCTGGGATCCGGAACTGCGCAAACCCGCCGAGGCGGACAGTTCCTGGGCAGCCAAGCTGGAAAAACGCAGCAAGGAACGCGGCAAGCCGAACCAGATTCAAGGTTGGGCGGGCGGCGACCGTGGCAGTGTGGTTGTACCCAACGATTACATGAAGCTTGCCGGTCCCTGGACCGAGGGCAAGGATCCGGCCCCGGAAGGCGTCGGCGAATAAACCTGCCTCAGCCCGATAGCCTTTGTGAAGCCCGGCAGGCTGCCCAAGCCAGCCGGGCTTTGCCGTTTCTGCCGGCTTGGACAATCCTGACGAATGGCCGAAAAATGGTCCGCCTCTACCGGCAATCCTCTCGGGCCACACGGTTTGCCATGAGGTATCCGTTTCCTTTTGCCCGATGGATTTGGCGTGGAGTCCCGAACTCCGCGAAGGATCCACACCTTGATCGGCAACGCAGAACGAAACCCGGCGTTCCAACGCCTCGCCCTCCTTGTGGCGATGGCGTTGTGCGCCTTTGCGGTGGGTTGTAGCCTCACCGAAAAACTGTCCCTGAAGCCCTCCTCCCCCAAGTCACCCGCGGCAGCCGGCCTGGATTCCAAATCCCTGGTGGATTTGGGGGCCCTTTCCCAATCATCCAACAAGGCAGGCCTGGACCTGTCCGCCATGTTGGAGGAAGCCGAGGAACTGCGGAACAAGAAAATCGCCTGCGCCAAGGGCCCCAAGCGGAGCATGCTGGTCCTTTCAGGGGGCGGCAGTTACGGCGCCTTCCAATCCGGTGTCCTCCGTGGCTGGGGCGAAACCGGATCCCGACCCGAGTTTGATGTGATCACGGGGGTCAGCACCGGAGCGTTGGTGGCCGCCATCACCTTTCCCGGCCCGGATATGGATTCGATCGGTGAGCTCATTTTCACCTCCGTTTCCAACCGCGACATCTTCAAGAAACGGAATATCGTATTCGGCCTCACCCAGGGTTATGTGGCGGACACCAAACCCCTACGCGAATTGATTGATGCGATGGTGACCGATGAGTACCTGGATCGGATTGCCGGCCAGCACACCATGGGACGCAGGCTGTACATCGGCACCACCAATCTGGAAACCCGCCGCCAGGTGATCTGGGACATGGGCAACATCGCACTCAAGCACCGCACTGACAAAAACTCCAAGAAACTGTTTCGCGACATACTGCAGGCTTCCGCCGCCATTCCCGGCATGTTTCCCCCGGTCACCATCCCCATCGAGGTGGGGGGCAAGGTGTATGAGGAAAAGCATGTCGACGGCGGGGTGACCGCCGGCGTCTTCCTGCGGCCCTTCGCGCTGAATATCAGCGGCTCAAAGGAGAGTCTGGCGGGGTC
>CAWUOE010000695.1:0-1898 GCA_963923355.1 uncultured Gemmataceae bacterium
ACGCAGGTGTTTTGGTTTGTCTTGGTGAGCCGGGTGCGGGAGCGCCCGGGCCGCTGGTGCTGACGGAAAAGAAGAGGAGCCGAAAGAAGACCTCACCCCCTGCCCCCTCTCCATCCATGGAGAGGGGGAGCAAGGCGGAATTTTTGGATTTTGGCGAGGCGGGTGCGGCCGGGTGCTGGTGTGGACGGGGGTCAATTTTTTGCCGGCAAAAGGAACCAGCTCAATTAGATTTTAACAAATAGGAATCAGCAAAAAATGTCTAATTGAAATAGGCCAATATATCATTTTCAGGCTGGATTCTAATAGGCATTCTTTGAGCAAGGGATTTTCCCTGAATTACTTCAGCTACTTTTCTCCAGTTTTCAGGCTGGATCCAAAGTGAGGAAAGTTTTTTGTTAACCGTCCGGCGAAAGACCCCTGGACGCAGGTCAAAGGGTCTTTCGCCGGACGGTTACGTTATTGGAATAATAGGAGCGCGGCTTTTGCCTAGATAGTCAGTACCCGTTCTCCGCCTCCGCCGTGCCCGAGATCGACGCCGCTGGCATGGGCTCGATGTTGGCTCTTGTCACCGGTGCCCCCGGCCTGCTCAAACGTCGTCGACTGAAGGTCGCTTGACTCTGCTACTACCAGCGTGAAAGCCACCGATCCAGATAGCCATTCGCGGAACGATCGTCACCGCCACCAGCATGCCGATCCCCAGAAGCGTGCGTGGCAGGTTATTGGTGACAGGCCCCCCGGTGAGCAGCGGCCCGGGGTCGTTCGTGGCCGCATGCAGCCCAACGGCCAGGAAGAGATTGCCTGTCCGCAGGTAGACGCCGCAGAGGATCAGTCCCATCGCGAACTGCGCGAGCAGCATCCACTGCCCCACTCCCGTTCCCGACCCGTTGACTAGGTTGAAGGGGACGTGGCAGAGCGCGAAGATCGCCTGGGAGGCGACGAGCGCGACGGCGACGCGCGTCCGATCCGGGGTGCCGCGCAACCAGGTCATCGCCCTCCACACGCACTGCGGCAACACGAAGCCGCGAAAGAAAACCTCTTCGAACAGGGCGTTTCCGAGGAGTTGACCGACCCAGTCGCCCGTAGGGCTTGTCCAGGAACCGCTCGACCAGTGGTCGTGTAGCCGGACCGTCTCGCCGGCCGCGGAGCCCGCGACCAGGGTGACCACCTGCGCGGCCGCCCAGGCAAGGAACGTCCACACGATGGCGGCGGGAACTCTTCGGAGGTCGAGCCCGAGCGACGCTGGACGGAGCCGGCCAACGCCCATGAGGACGACGCCGATCACGGCGGCTTGGGAGAAGATGCTCGTCAGCAGCGTGAAATTGACGAGGCCACCGGTCTCCCGGTACAGTTGCACGCCCCACGGCACCCATTTCTCGACGTCCCGGAAGACCACCAGTTGGGCCAAGATGACCACTGCGGATTCCACGCCGATGGCCATGAGCAGCAGCGGCCACCCCACCGGCCGCTGCGGCGGCACCCATCGCAGCGGCCACTGCTCCACACACGATTCGCCATCGTGCACTGTCCTGCCCTCTATCGCCGAGCACCAGGATTATCGTCCGCCATGCACCGGCTGTCCGCCAGGCCATAACTACAATGTGAGATACCCATTGAAAATTTTATCAGATGCGCCAGCAACTGGCTTGACGCCTGTACATTCCGATGAACGTCGTTACGACCCGCTGGCTCAGGAGCCTGGTTTGATCACCCGGCGCAGTGGATGCCTCATACTTTTGGGCCGTCTGTTTTCGGACCTTGTTACCCTAAGAGCCCCCGGCAATCCCGTAGGTGCTTTCCTGGATGGTGGCGGTGCCGTCCACCGAGTTTAGCCAATGGAGTTTCTGCGTGGGAGGCAGCGGCCCAGGCGCTGCCGCACCCGACTCGCCGGGAGGTGGCTT
>CAWUOE010000696.1:0-1897 GCA_963923355.1 uncultured Gemmataceae bacterium
CCTTCTTCGGCTACCCGGCCAACTGGACCAACGGCATCAACTTCGGCGCCTGATCCCCCGGGCTCGGTTAAACCAACAAGAAACCACCCCGGCAGTCACTGCCGGGGTGGTTTCTTTTTTCGTTAGCAGGTTGATCCAGCTTTCTAGGGTCCATCCAATCGCCGTCAGTTCTTCGCCCCTTCCAGTTGCACGCCAAATCCTTCCAGATCCAGCTCCTCGGGCTTTTCGCCATCGTGCGGCCCGCCCCGCTCCACCAGAGTGCGCACAATAAACCATAGACTGGCAGGCTGCCCCAGGTGGTCGTAACCGCTGGCGTTCACATCCCCTTCCACCAGCCAGGCCCAGTGCCGTCGTTCAGTACCCGGCGGGCAATCTTCCTGCCACCCTTTCAGAACGCGCACCATGGCCTGCAGGGCGGCCTTCCACTGCTTGGCATCCGTGATGGAAAGGCGCACCTCCGGCCCCAAATCCACCGGCTCCACCGAGGTTGCCTCCTTCACCGCCATGAACAGCCGGTGCTCAATCTCCATGCACCGCCACGGGCTATGCAATACAAAATGCACCGCGGGTGTTTCAAAACTCAATCCGTGCAGGTCAACGCGCATCGGCCTGGTCCTTCCCGCCCACGTCTTTGTTCTGGGTGCCGCCAGATTCCATAGGCCCCGTGTGGGGTTGGCTGGCATCCCATTGCACCGCGCCCCAGGCCCGCAGGCCCAACAGCGCCACCAACCAGTTCAAGATCCGCTGCCCAAGAGATGCGGCCACGCCCGCCGGGCGACCGGCCTCACCCACCACCAGCGCGTACAGCGCCCCGTAACCCCATTCGCCAATCCCCAAGCCACCGGGAAAAAGAGGCACCGCCATCAGCACCATCCCCAGGGGCACCAGCAGGAAATGCCACACCATCCCGGGAAGCGATGCCACACCCTCGGCCGTTCCTCGCCCCTCGATGCCAAAGGCCACCAGATAAAACGACAGCACAAACAAAATCTGGCCGCAGGTGGTCACAGCCATCGCTTGGGCGACAGCCAGCGGTCGGTGCCGGTACCAAACCACCGCCCGCACCAGCTCAGCCAAAACCCCCATGATTTTTGATCGCCCACCTGCCCTTTGCACCATCCGCTCGGCCGACTGCGCCGGCACCAGCCCCAGCCCCCACCAGATCACCAGCATCCCCGCCGCCGAAAGCGCCACCATCCTTGCCACTCGGTCCAAAACAGGCGATTCCGCCTCCTCGATCACACCCGCGGCCGAGAGGATGGCCCATGTGGCCCCGCTCATCAAAAACAGCCCAAAAAGTGCCATCACCCGGTCAAAAAACACGCTAGCCACGGCAAAAGTGCGTTTTCCCGGGAATGGCCTCGCCGCCAGGGTCGCCTTCACCAGGTCCCCACCCACCGAACCGGGCAACAGGTTGTTGAAAAGGATTCCCACCCAGCCCAGCTTCCACACCTCCCGCCATGGCAGGGGTATTTCAAGGGCCCGAATCAGCAGCCCCCAGCGGAAAATGGTGATCGCGCTCGCCCCGGCCAGACAGGCCCAGGCCCCTGCGAAGGCCAGCCAGTTCAATTGACCAGTCAGCACCCGCTCATGCCACAAATGGCTCAGCCCCCGCCCGCTAGGAGGGTCCCATTGCCGGTACACCACTGCGGTCAGCAGCCCGATCGCCAGTCCATACTTCAACAGATTGCCTGCCAGCTTCCGTGGCGACATGCACCCTCTCCGCGCGCACGGACTTCATGGCATAACCTGCAGCTGGATGGGCCCTCCTCCCCAGCCGCGCATTGACACAACCGCGCCTGTGGCTTAGGTTACCAGAACATTGGGGCTGTGGCGCAGTTGGTAGCGCGTCTGAATGGCATTCAGAAGGTCACGAGTTCGAATCTCGTCAGCTCCA
>CAWUOE010000697.1:0-1888 GCA_963923355.1 uncultured Gemmataceae bacterium
TCTCTACATCAACGGCAAACTGACCGCCACCGATCCGATCGATTTCATACCGCACAATGTCGTGTCGGTGGACATCCTGCCCGAATACCCCATGACCATCGCGGTGATGGCCAGGGACAACGCCGATCCGCAGACCGGCCTCGAATACGGCACCAACATCGGTGATGGCGGCTTCTGCCTCAAGTTTTCCGATGGCACCGTCACCAACGCCTCGTGGAAAGCCAAGGCCTTCTTCACTGGCCCCCTCGACCACGATGTGAAAAATCCACGTGTCCGCCGCGAGCCGATCCCCGCCAACTGGTTCGCCCAGGATTTCGATGACAGCGCCTGGAAAAGCGCCAAGGAATACACCGAGGAGCAGGTCAACCCGAAGGATCCGTTCTACAAGGCGGATTTCAAGGGTGCCAAATTCATCTGGACCGATGACATCGACCTCGACAACACCGTGCTCTTCCGTCACCGGGTGGACAGGCCCGGTTGGAAACCGCGCTGGAACACCAAACCCAATCTGGACATCAAGGGGGCCCTGCCCTGGAGTGAAGGCAAATGAAATCGCGCATCCTTGCGGCCACCCTCCTGGTTTTCCTCGCGGCACTCGGCCGCACGGTCATTGCCCACCCGGGCCACGACCACGGCCAGCCTCCCCGCCTCTGGCGGGACGCCTCGGGAAATGAACTCCTCCGGGGAGACTTCGCCCTGCTGCGGGAAGGCAAAGTGGGCGTTTACCGCCCCGATGCCACCATGGCCTGGATCGATTACTCCAACCTGGTCCCATCCGACCAAGAATGGGTCGATCGACAGGTGGAACGGATCAACCGCCTCAACGGGGCGGAAAGGTTTTCCCCACACAACCTTGAACCGGCTGATTTCGACGGCTGGCCTGCTCTGCTTATTCTTGCCGCATTTGGTGGAGCACTTTGGTCCATCACCCGCGCGCGGGAAGGCAGGCTCTTCCTGCCCTATGCGGGTGCCACCTGCGGTGTGTGCCTGATGGCCCTGGTGGCCGCTGGTGTCGAACAGCAAAAAGCTTCCGCCGCCCGCAAGCATTTCGAGGCCTTCGCTGACAAGGTGAAACTGCGCGAGGATGATCGCTTCCTTTATGTGGAAAGCAACGGCATTCCCGACCACCAGATGATGGTCGGTATCCGCGCCTGGCAGCAGCAGGTGCCCATCCCCCAGCCCTACACCGGCGAGAACGCCTGGCGAATCCCTTTGTTCCCCAAGAAGGCGGCAAAGCCCGTTTCCGCCAAGACTGCCCTGTTCAGGGGGGCCATCGCCCTCGCCGTCAATGGCGTGCCGATCTTCAACCCCATCAAGAACGATGGCCGGACCGACACCCTCATCGCCGGCGAGCTTGACAACTTCGGCGGCCACTGCGGCCGCGGCGACGACTATCACTACCATATTGGCCCGGTCCACCTGGAAAAAGTGACCGGCAAGGGCAACCCCATCGGCTACGGGCTGGATGGCTATCCGCTTCTCGGTTACGCCGACACTTCAGGGAACGAGCCAAAAAACCTCGATGCCTTCAACGGGCGTGAGGAGGCCGATGGCTACAAGTATTATTCCACGCGCAAATACCCGTATATCAACGGGGGCATGCGCGGCGAGGTGACCGTGCGGGAAGACCAGGTGGATCCCCAGCCGCGAGCCTCCGGTTCCGTGCGCCCCGCCCTGCCCCCGTTGCGCGGCGCCAAGATAATCGATTTCGACCGGGACGATGAGAAGAAAACCTACACCCTTTCCTACAGCATGCCCGATGGCACGCACCGGGTCCGGTACAACAGCAACGCCGATGGCGGTTGGACCTTCCGCTTCATCGAGCCCAACGGCAAGGAGACTGTCTCCACCTACCAATCCAGGGGACCGGGGGGACGGGGTGGTCCTG
>CAWUOE010000698.1:0-1884 GCA_963923355.1 uncultured Gemmataceae bacterium
TCGTGGGCTCGGAGATGTGTATAAGAGACAGCACCACAACCGTATCGAGGCGCATGTTCCCAAAAACCAGGGGGCATCAGGATTTGCCGCCTTGGTAACGGGTAACCGAGATACAGCTTTGGAGCATGCGAAAGCCAATCTCCGTGTTTTTGCGGACCTGGCTCGCGAAGGTTTTCCCATACTTTGTCCGGAACCCACAGCGGCCCTTTTCCTGAGGAAGGATCTGCCACGCCTTGTTCCAGGTGAAGAATCTAGATTGGTGGCATCCCAAGTAGTTGAGGCAACCACATTCCTTTGGGAATTGAATGAGCAGGGATTACTGCAAAGAGATTTTTTGAAATTGGACATTTCATGCGACCATCATGTTCCTTGTCATGTGAAAGCTTTGGAAAAGCCTCCGGCCGGGCCGAAGCTCCTGACCTTGATTCCCGGTGCGAAGGTGCGCGTTTTGGACGTTTCCTGTTCAGGAATGGCGGGGCTCTGGGGAATGGAGAAATCAAACGTCGATTCCAGTTTCAAAATCGGAGCCCCAATGCTGGGCTTGTGGCGGGGTGGGGAGGCCTCCATCGGGTCATCTGAATGTAGTTCCTGCAGGATTCAAATGCAGCATGGCGATTCAAGGGCAGTTTTACATCCGCTGGAAATTATTGCTGCTGCCTACGGTTTAACTCCCAAAGATTTCCCAAGGAAAATTCAAGGAGGCAAAAAAAGATGAAAATCAAACTTCTTTTGTTTGCCCGAATCAAAGATTTGGCAAACAAACCCTTTTTGGAAATGGAGGTATCCCCAAACTGCTCAGTCCAGGATTTGCGAGCCAGACTTGATTCGGAATTTCCTTGGTTGGAATCGTGGTTGAGATGTTCAAGCTTTGCAATCAATGGTGCTTTTGTGGGATCGACTGATCGGATCCAAGAGGGAGATGAAGTCGCATTGATTCCCCCAGTCAGTGGTGGCAGTAAATCCTTGGAAGTTTGTTTGACTAGTGAAGATATTGATCCGGGTCGACTGTTGCAAAACTTGGGTGGCGGGGTGGATGGTGCAGTGGTTCTCTTTTTGGGAAATGTCCGATCCCAAACCGGTGATCAGGCAACCAATAAGCTTTTTTATGAGGCGTATGAACCCCTGGCAGAAAGGGAGTTGGCACAAATCGCAGATGAGGCAATGAAACGGTATGGATTGGGCAATGCCCGTATTTTTCATCGAATGGGAGAAGTGATCCCTGGCAATTCCGCGGTGGGGGTCGCGGTATCCGCGCCCCATCGGGCTGAGGCTTTTGAAGCATGTTCTTGGATCATGGATCGGATAAAGAAGACCGCTCCGATTTGGAAAAGGGAGCACTCGCCCGACGGAAGGGTGGATTGGATCCATCCAGGTTCCCCCGAAGGTGATTCAAGGCAATGATTCGAATCCCACTGGGTATGGCCAACCGTTTGGAGCCTGTGGGGAGTTCCCCTTCGTCAGGAAAATCGGGAAATCCATTGTTGGATTTCTTTGGACGATTCCATTCCAGCCTTCGGGTAAGTCTTACCGATCGTTGCAACTTGCGTTGCGGTTATTGCATGGAGGAAGAGACAACCTTCTTGCCGAAAGAAAACCTGTTGAAAAAACAGGAGATTATCTGGCTTGTTTCAGCATTGGTTGATTTGGGCGTGAAACGGGTTCGTCTGACTGGCGGGGAGCCGCTTTTGCGTCCAGATTTGGACGAAATTGTATTTTCCTTGAAAACGATACCCGGCCTGAAGGAATTGACGCTTACAACGAACGGCATTCTCCTGGGTGCCTGGGCTGAAAAGCTAAAAAAAAGTGGTTTGGATCGCTTGACGATCAGTTTGGATACCTTGGACCCTGAACTTTTCAAAAAACTAACCCGCAGGAATGAGTTGG